>JAEHDO010000048.1 GCA_016880375.1 Betaproteobacteria bacterium
CAGTGCAGCGCGCCGAAGAAGTTCACCTCCATGACGCGGCGGATCACTTCCGGCCGCGTGGCGGCAAAGGGGCTGCGGTGGGTAATGCCGGCATTGTTCACCAGCACGTCGATGCCGCCGAAGGCGCGCCGCGCCTCTGCCACCGCCCGGGTGCAGTCCTCCTCGCGCGAGACGTCGCACTCGCAGCCGATCGCATTGCCGCCCAGCTGAGAAGTCAGCTCCTGCAGGACGGCGGCATCGCGGTCCAGGGCGACGATGCGCGCCCCGGCGGTGGCAAAGCGCAGGCACAGCGCCCGTCCGAGTCCGCCGGCGGCGCCGGTGACGACCACCGTCCTGCCGGAGAAGTCACGCGCCATGCCGATGCGTACGAAGATACAGATCGAACACCTGCGCCGAGGTGAGCTGCGGCACGTAGCCGAAATCCTGCTTCAGCCGGGTGTTGTCGAGAACCGGTCTATAGCGCAGGAAATCCAGTTGCTCGGGACCGTACTGCGACAGGCCCAGCGCCTTGAGCACACGCAGGGCCAGCCGCAGCAGGCCGGGCGGCAGCACGAGGCAGCGCTTGCCCAGTTTGGCGGCGATCTCGTGGATGGTCAGCACGCCGTCGCCGGCGACGTTGTAGATGCCGGCCTTGTCGCTCGCGATCGCCTGCAGCAGGCAGCCGACCACGTCCTGGTCCCAGATGAAGACGAAGGGACTGTCGGAACCGCGGATGGCGAGCAGGCGCGGCTTCTCGAAGAGGTCGGTGATCTGGTTGCGCACCGTCTCGCCGAGGATGGTGCCGATGCGGAAGACGACCTGCCTGAGTTCCGGATGTTCGGCGCGCCAGCGCGCCAGCATCTCCTCCACCAGGCGCTTGTGGTGCGCATAGGTGAAGGCTGCGTTGCCGCGCAGCGGGCAATCCTCGGTGAGCCAGGCAGGATTGTCGGCGTGGTAGCCGTAGGCCGCCCCGCTGGAGCTGACGACGATCTTCTTGACGCCGGTGGTGGTGCAGGCGATGAGCACGTTCTCGGTGCCCTGCACGTCGACCGAGTACTCGAACTGGCGGTTGCTGTCCCTGCCGGGTGTAACGATGGAGGCAAGGTGCACGACCAGGTCGACCTTCCGCTGGTCGAAGAGCTGGATCAGCGCCGGCGAACGCACGTCGGCCTGCACATACTCGATTCCAGGTAAACGCCGCTCCGGCGGCACTTCGCGCACGTCCGCCGCCACGACGCGGCTGACTTCTATTCTGCCGGCCGCCAGGGCGGCGACGAGCTGCGAGCCGAGGTAGCCGCCGGCGCCGGTGATGAGGACCGAGGGTGCGCTCATCCTGCCGCGACTGGCGTCCGCCGCCGCCACAGGCTGGCCAGCGCCAGACCGGAAAGGATGTGCCAGATGCCCCACCAGGCGGCGACGATGGCCATGCCGCCCATGCCGTTGAAAAAATCGAATACCAGCACCAGACCGAAGCCCGAGTTCTGGATGCCCACCTCCATCGACACCGCGCGCCGGTCGTATTCGGACAGCCCGACTGCCCGTGCGCTCCAGTACCCCACCAGCAATCCGAGGCCGTTCATGAGGAACACCACCAGCACGACGCGGCCGACATATTCGATGAAGTACTTCCAGTTGGCGGCGAGCGCACCGACGATGAACAGGCCGAAGACAATGAGCGACAGTATCTTGAACGGCTTGTGTGCCCGCTCGGCGAAGCGCGGATAGCGTTTTGCCACCGCCATGCCCGAGGCGGCCGGGATGCCGAGCAGGAAAACGATGGCCAACACGACTTCCATCGGACTGAGCGAGACGGCGTGGAGGATTTGCGCCGTGCCCGGGTGCAGGCTGCCCCAGAAGGCGATGTTGAAGGGTGTGAAGAACAGCGAGCCGATCGTTGAGAAGGCGCTGATGGTGATCGACAGCGCCGTGTTGCCGCGTGCGAAGTGGGTGAGGAAGTTGGAGATGTTGCCGCCCGGGCAGGCCGCCACCAGCATCATGCCGAGGGCGATGCTCGGCGCCGGCTCCAGCAACAGCACGAGCAGGTAGGCCACCGCCGGCAGCATGACGAATTGCCCGAGCAGACCGATCAGCGTCGCCAGCGGCGCCGTCTTGATGCCCTTGAAGTCCTCGAACCTCATGTCCAGGGCCACGCCGAACAGCACGAAAGCGAGGATGAAGTTCAGCGCCACCAGAGAGGCAGGGCTGAAGTTCAGGCGGACGAGATCGATCTCATGCATGGTGGATTTCCCCTATTTGCCGGACGGTTCCTCATGCATCTTCTTGAAGTGGATCAGCCCCGGCGCCCACATGTGCTTGACCGGATCGACGTCGACGTGGACCACCGCACACCTGCCCGACTGGATCGCCCGCTGCAGCGCCGGCTTGAGCTGCTTCGGATCGGAAACGCGCTCGCCATGGGCGCCCATCGCCTCGCCCAGCTTGTCGAATTCGATCTCGCCGAGGTCGGCCTTGATCGTCTCGTCCGGGTCGAGGTGCTTGAAGAGCATGGTCTTGAACGGCCGCAGCATGAACTGCTGGTTCATCTTCACCATGCCCCACTGGCGGTCGGCCAGCACGATGTAGATCACCTGCGCCTTGTTGCGCACCGCCGTCTCGACTTCCTGAGAATGGAAGCCCATGGCGCCGTCGCCGATGATGCAGCACACCGGCTTGCCCGGCCGCGCCAGCGCCGCCGCCACCGCCTGCGAAGTGCCGGCGCCGAGCATGCCGAACTTGAAGGTCGAGATCACCGTGTTCGGCACCGTCACCTGGTGGTAGAACATGGCCCAGATGGTGGCGTTGCCGCCGTCGGCGACCAGCACCGAATCCTCGGGGAACACCTCGCGGCAGGCCGCGCCGATGTGGGCCGGATGCATCGGCACCGCCATGTCGGCGAGCGCCTTGTCCCAGCCCACGCGCTCTTCCTTCATGGTCCTGCCGTAGCCGGCGACGCGGGCGCGGCGGCCGTCGAGCCGCATCTCCGCCTTGCGCCGCTCCAGTTCGTCGCCGAGCAGCTCGAGGAAGCGCTTCGCGTCGGCGAGGATGCCAAGGTCGGCGGGCTTGTTGAGGCCGATCATGTCGCCGTCGAGGTCGACCTGGATGGTCTTCTGCTCGGAGGGATGGCGCCAGTAGGGCGGCTTGCCCCACCAGTCGGTTTCGCCGACGCGCGTGCCGATGATCAGCGCCACGTCGGCCTCGTTGCGCACAGTATGGTTGAGCTTGACATGCGGCATGGTGATGGCCAGCGGCGAGGTCTCGTCCATCAGGCCGCGCGCCGCCCAGCTCGTCGTCAGCGGCGCATGCAGCAGCTCCACCACGCGGCGCAGCGCGTCGTAGGCGCCGGCATGGATGATGCCGCTGCCGGCATGGATCATCGGCGCCTCGGCGGCAATGAGCATCTGCGCCGCGCGCGCCACCTGCTCGGCCGTCGGCGTCACGGGGTCCATGTGGCGGTACTGGTGCGGCGCCCAGAAGGCGACGTCGGCCTTCACCTTGCCGTTCATGATGTTTTCGGGCACGTCGACGTGCACCACGCCGGGCCGGCCTTCCCAGCTCTTGCGCAGCGCCTTCCGCACCAGCTCGGGCACGCGGTCGAACGACGACACCGCCGAACTCCACTTGGCGATCCTGCCGATGACGCCGCTCTGGTCGAAGCATTGGTAGCTGCCGCCGCGGTCCGGATACATGATGCTCGGGCGGCGCGCGCTGGTGATCGCCAGCACGCGGTTGCCGTCGGCCTGCTCGACCACCAGTCCGGGCAGGAGGTTGGCCACGCCCGGTCCGTTGCTGGCCATGCACACGCCGAGCCTGCCGGTCAGCCGCGCGTAGGTGCCGGCCATGTGCGCGGCGCAGCTCTCGTGGCGCGGCGTGACGATCTCGATGCCGAGCCGGTGCAGCGCCGAATAGAAGCCGAAATACGTGCCGTCGATGATGCCGAAGACCTTCTCCACGCCTTCCTTCTGCAACATGCGGGCGATCACCTCGCCGCCGCTGATTTCCGCCATCTGTTTCTCCTCACATGCAATTTTTGTACTTGTCGAGCAGCCGTACCGGCTTCTGCAGCGCGTCGCGGCGGAACGGGTCGCCCAGCTCGCGCGTCACCATCACCTCCAGCACGGTGGTTCGGCCTTCCTTCTGCGCGGCGCAGGCGGCGGCGAGCGCCGGACCCGCGTCGGCCAGCTTCTCCACCACGACACCCTCCGCGCCCATGGCGCGGGCGATGGCGGCGAAGCTCGGGTTCTCCAGGTTGGAACCGACGAAGCGGTTGCCGTAGAAATCCACCTGGTTCTTCTTCTCCGCGCCCCACTGCCGGTTGTGGAACACCACCGCCGTGACCGGGATCTTCTCGCGCACGCAGGTAAGGATCTCGCCGAAGCTCATGCCCCATGCGCCGTCGCCGACATAGGCCACGGCCGGCCGCTCCGGTGCCCCCAGCTTGGCGCCGATGATCGCCGGGAAGGCGTAGCCGCAGTTGCCGAAGCTCATCGCCGCGAAGAAGCTGCGCGGCCGATCGAAGCGCAGGTAGCTGTTGGCCACCGAGCAGATGTTGCCGATGTCGGTGGACACCATGGCGTCGGCCGGCAGGGCCTTTTCGAGTTCGCGCAGCATCTGGCGCGGGTGCATGGCGGGGCTGTCCTTCGTAACCTCCAGGCTCCACGGGTCGCGCTCCTGCGGCCAGGCATCGAGCTCGGCCTCCCAGGCGGCCTTCTCCTGCGCGATCTCGTTGCAACGCTGTTTGCGGTTGGCGGCGCAGGCCGGCTCGCACGACTCAAGGCGCGAGAGCAGCGCCTCGGCCGCTGCCCGGGCGTCGGCGCAGAGGCCGATGGATATCTTCTTCACCAGGCCGAGCATTTTCGCGTCGGCGTCGACCTGGATGATTTTCGCCTGCTTCGGCCAGTAGTCGAGGCCGTGCTGCGGCAGCGTGCCGAAGGGGCCGAGGCGCGTGCCCAGCGCCAGCACCACGTCGGCTTTGGCGATCAGCTTCATGCCGGCTTTCGAACCCTGGTAGCCGAGCGGGCCGCACCAGAGCGGATGCGCGGCCGGGAAGGCGTCGTTGTGCAGGTAGCTCGTCACCACCGGCGCGTCGAGCCGCTCGGCCAGACGCACGCAGGCCTCCACGCCGTCGGCCAGCACCACCCCGCCGCCGGAGACGATCACCGGGAATTTCGCCGAAGCGAGCAGCGCCGCCGCTTCGTCGAGGCTCTTCTCGCCGCCGGCGCCGCGCTCGATGCGGATCGGCGCGGCGATCTCGTAGTCGGCCTCGCCGTAGAAATGGTCGCGCGGGATGTTGAGCTGGGCCGGCCCCATCTCGAGGATGGCGCGGTCGAAGCAGCGCGCGGCGAGCTCCGCCATGCGCTGCGGCCCGCTGACATGGGCCTGGAACCGGGTGATCTTCGAAAAGACCGGCAGCTGCTCGGTCTCCTGGAAGCCGCCCAGGCCCATGGTCGTGCTGCCGGTCTCCGGCGTGATCAGCACCACCGGGCTGTGCGCCCAGTAGGCGGCGGCCACGGCCGTGACGAAGTTGGTGACGCCCGGCCCGTTCTGGGCGATGCAGACGCCATGGCGGCCGCAAACGCGCGCATAGCCGTCGGCCATGTGGGCCGCGCCCTGCTCATGCACCGTGGGGATGAAGCGGATGCCGGCCGCCGGGAAGAGGTCCAGCGCGTCCATGTAGGCCGAGCCGACGATGCCGAAGACATCGCGCACGCCCTGCGCCACGAGCGTTTCCACCAGCGCCTCGCTGGGCGTCATGCGCCGACGCAGCGACTCGGATTGACTGCCTGCCATGCCCCCTCCATGCGCTTGTTGTCGGGGAATCATTGCACAACGCCTTTTTTATGGCAATAATGAAACTTGTTGCTTCATTTTATGGATTTCTGCAGCTATGCCTGACAATAGCGACGAGCAGCACATTTCCTCCGCCCTGCGCGCCATCGCCGTCCTCGAAACCATCGCCGCTGCGGACGGGCCGCTCGGACTAGTTGAACTCATGGACGCAACCGGCCTTCCCAAGCCGACCGTGCACCGCATTGTCGGCCAGTTGCTGGATGCCGGGCTGCTTCTGCGCGAAGCCGAGGGCAAACGCTACGCCCCCGGGCCGAGGCTGGCTTCGCTCGGACTTGCCGCGCTGACCCACGTCGCCTGGCGCGCACCGCGCCACGCCATTCTCAAAGCGCTGGTCGCCGAGATCGGCGAGACCTGCAACCTTACCCTCCTCGACGGCACCGAAGTGGTTTACCTCGACCGCGTCGAGGCCGCCTGGCCGCTGCGACTGCATTTCCAGACCGGTTCGCGCGTGCCGGCGCACTGCAGCGCCAGCGGCAAGCTGCTGCTGGCGCTGCTCCCGTCGCGCGAGCGCAAGCACATCCTCGAGGCCCTGCCGTTCTCGTACCACACCGCCCATACCATCACCCGCCGGCGCGACCTGGAAGCAGCGCTCAAGCGCATCCGCAGCGAGCGCCTCAGCACCGACAACGAGGAATACCTCGACGGCACGGTGTGCGTCGCGGTACCCGTGGAAAGCGACAAGCGCCGGGTGCCGGCAGCCCTTGCAGTGCACGCCCCGACCAGCCGCATGACCCTCAAGCAGGCCTTGCAATGCGTTCCGGCGCTGCGCCGGGCTGCAGCCCGGCTCGCCGAATCCTTTCCGGAATAGCATTCCTTGCGCTCGATCAAGCCCGGCGGTTTTTTCCCGGACATAAAATAAGCAGGATGATTTCAAGGAAGGGGAGTGAAATGGGACGCGTA
>JAEHDO010000358.1 GCA_016880375.1 Betaproteobacteria bacterium
GGCTGGCCGCAGTCGGCGGCGCGGACGATGAGGGCGAGCTTGTTCAGCGACGCGTCGTCGAGCCGGTACTTCTCGATGAAGGCATCGAAGCTGCAGCGGTCGCCGTGATGTCCGAGTTCGACATTCGGCACGTCGTAGGGGATGGCGCCGGTTCCGGCGGCGATCTTCATGACGTCGCTGCCCGGCACGTAAAGAAACTCCGGCGACGCATCGATGAACCTCGCCACCAGCCAGGGGCAGGCGATGCGATCGATCTTGGGACGTTCGCGCGTGATCCACTTCATGGCGTTTTCCTTTTCATGGCGACGCCTCAGAAGTTCTCGGCTTCGCTCTCCTGGTAGGCCTGATAGGCGTTGCGGCCGTGCAGATCTTTGAAGTTGGCGAGGGATTTCCAGGCGGAAGCGTCGAAGCTTGTCCTGGCGGCTTCGATGTCGGCGCCTTTTTTGACAGCATCGTCCATGTGGCGCTTGAGCCGTTCGAGATAGTCGCGGGTCGAATGGTCGAATGCGGCAAGCGGGCCGGGCTGGCCGTGGCCGGGAACGAAAAGGCGACCGTTGCCTGCGCGCAGCGCGTCGTGGGCTGCGAGCCAGCCCTTGAGGCTGCCGTCGGGAATCAAGGCGGGCAGCCGGTTGCCGTAGAGGACATCGCCGGCGAAGACGGTGCGGTCCGGCGACACTTCGACGACCAGGCTGCCGCGGGTGTGGGCCGTGCCTGCGTGGCGCACGCCGAGCATGACACCGCCGCCGAGATCGAGACGGATATTTTCGCCGGCGCCGAGCAGCCGGTCGGGTGCGTCCGGCACGGGAAGGGTGGCGAGGCCGAGTATGTCGGCCGCCACGGCGGCCATCATGCTGCCGTCGCGCGCCATCCGCTCCGCGGCTTCCCGGCCGGCGACGACACGGGCGCCTGCCTTGCGAAAGACATCGTTGCCGAGAAAGCGATGCGGCTGGGAATCGGTGTTGATCACGTGGCGCAGCGGCAGCGGCGTGATCTTGCGGATGTGGCGCAGCATGTCCCCGGCCATCTGCGGCGAGTAGCCGCTGTCGATGACGGCCACGGCCTGCGTGCCGACGACGAAGCCGAGATTCATGCGAAAGCCGCGGTTCTCCCGGGTCGGGCCGCCGTAGGGGCCGATCCAGGCCCAGGCATGGGGGGACACCTGCCGGGGTGCCGGCAGCACGCCGGCCTGGCTCGGCCAGGCGAACAGCACGGTCAGGAGAAGCACAACAAGGCGGATCAAGGCGTTCATGCAGGCCTCACAGGAAGAAGGTGTAGGCGAGTCCGAGCAGTGCGCATGCACCGATCACCGGCATGATGCCGATCTTGTAGCGGAACAGCGCGACGGCGGCGGCGAGGCCGATCAGCGCGGAGAACCACTCGAAGGTCCCGGCGAAGGGACTGCCCTGCGTGCCTTGCGGCCACAGCACGTGCCAGGCGAAGAACACCGCCAGGTTGATGATCACGCCGACCACCGCGGCGGTGATGCCGGTCAGCGGCGAGGTGAACTTGATGTCGCCATGGGTCGCCTCCACCAGCGGGCCGCCGATGAGGATGAAGAGGAACGAGGGCAGGAAGGTGAAGAAGGCGGCGACGAAGCCGCCCATGACGCCGGCCAGTGCCAGTGCCTCCGGGCCGAACGCCTGCTTGGTCCAGCCGCCGA
>JAEHDO010000359.1 GCA_016880375.1 Betaproteobacteria bacterium
AGCTCGGCTTCGCTGACGCGGTCGCGGATGCCGGTATCGGGCAGGATCACCACCGTGCGCTCGAAGACGCCGACGAGGATCAGGATGGCGCTGCGCCGTTGCGTGCGGGAGAGGTCGTGGGCGAGGAAGAAGGAATCGGCGTACTGGCGCGTCTCGGCCGTGCGCCGTGCGCCGTCGAGGAAAAGGCGTGCGAAGGCGGGCAGGAAAACGGTGGCGAGCGCGGCGGCGGCGCCCGTCCCGAGAAAAGCCAGTCCCGCCAGCACGGCGTCGGGATGCCACAGCATGACGGCCAGGAAGGCCAGGCCGGAGCACAGCGCGAAGGCCTTCCAGGGAATCTCGGGGTAGGCGTCGCAGCGGCCGACGACCGCCGTGACGACCTGCACGCCGGTGCGCGCTTCGAGCCGCGCGGCGCGTTCGGAGAGGCTTGTCTTGTCGGGATTGCCGAGAGGCATGGTCTGTCTCCGCTGGACGTTTCAGAATCCCGCACCGGGCTGTGCGAGATATTCGATTTCTTCGGGCGTCGACGCTCGGCCGAGGATCGCATTGCGGTGGGGAAAGCGCCCGAAGCGGCGAATGACTGCGCGATGCTTCTCAGCGTAGTCGAGGTAGGCGCCGAAACCTTCCCGCCCTTCGGCAAGGCCGGCGAACAGCGTCACGGAGCGGTCCTGCATGGCCAGGTCCTCGCTGTGCTCGTACGGCAAGTACGCAAACACGCGCTGTAGAGGCAACAGCCTTCCGTCGAAACCCTGTTTCACGGCCTGCTGCGCCAGATCGAGCGCCAGGGAATCGGTGGCAAAGGCTCGCGGCTGGTTGCGGAACAGGTTGCGCGGGAACTGATCCAGCAGAACGATCAGTGCCAACAGGCCTTCGGGTTGCGCCGCCCAGCCATCGAGGCGTCCTGCCGCGGCGTCTTCCAGCGCGGACAGGAAGCGGCGCCGGATTTCCTCGTCGAATGCCGGATTCTTCTTGAACCAGCGCTTGCGCGGCCGGCCGAATTCCCGGCTGCCGGGCGCGCCGAACCAGAAATCCAGGACGTCGACCGGGGTCACCGCGCAGGCCTTGCCAGGAACAGCCGCGGGTCGACCGCCGTGCCGTTGGCCAGCACCGTCCAGTGCAGGTGCGGGCCCGAGCTGCGGCCGGTGTTGCCGGAGAGGCCGATGCGCTGCCCGGCAGCGACGCGCTCGCCGGGCTGGACGTCGACGCGGTCGAGGTGGCAGTAGAGGGTGACGATGCCCTGGCCGTGGTCGAGATAGACGGCGTTGCCGTTGAAGAAAAAATCGCCCGTGTCGACGACGCTGCCGGCGCCGGCGGCGTGTACCGGCGTGCCGACCGGCACGGCGACATCGATGCCGGCGTGAGGATTGCGCTCCAGGCCGTTGATGATGCGGCGCAGGCCGAAGTTGCCCGTCAGGCGGCCCTGCGACGGCAGGCGAAAGGCGATGTCGGGCTCGGGTTCGTCGCGGAAGCCGGCCTTGATCTCGTCGATGCGCTTCTGCTCGCGCTCGATGCGCAGCAGGTCCTCGGGCGGCGGCTCCACCTTGCGATGGTCGGGCACGCTGAAGCGCTGCAGCGGATAGTGCTTCGCCGCGATGCGGATCGGCCGGGTTTTCTCGCTGCCGGCGTCGAGGATGCGCAGGGCGTGCTCGCCCGGCGCAAGGCTCAGCGGCAGGCCGACGAGGGCGACCCAGCCTTTGCGGTCGTGCAGCACCGCCACGCGCTTGTCCTGGAACCAGGCCTGCGGCCGCTCCGCGCCGTTGCCGAGGCGGACCAGCGCAATGCCGCCGGGCACGGCGGCCTCCTGCGGCAGGGCATGGGC
>JAEHDO010000360.1 GCA_016880375.1 Betaproteobacteria bacterium
GCGTGGTCGCCGCGGTCGCAGGCCTTGCCCACGGCATAGACGTAGGCGCGGCAGGCCTGCCAGGTGCTGTACATGTCGGCCAGCTTGCCCTGCATGAGCTGGAACTCGCCGATCGCCTGGCCGAACTGCTTGCGCTCGTGCACGAAGGGCAGCACCACGTCCATGCAGGCCGCCATGATGCCGAGCGGCCCGCCGGAAAGCACGGCGCGCTCGTAGTCGAGGCCGCTCATCAGCACCTTGGTGCCGGCGCCCTCGCCGCCGAGGACATTCTCCACCGGCACTTCGCAGTCGTCGAAGAACAGCGGGTAGGTGTTGGAGCCGCGCATGCCGAGCTTGTCGAGGTGCTGGCCCTTGCTGAAGCCCTTGAAGCCCTTCTCGACGATGAAGGCGGTCATGCCCTTGGCGCCGGCCTCGGCGTTGGTCTTGGCATAGACCACCAGGGTGTCGGCGTCGCCGCCGTTGGTGATCCACATCTTCGAGCCGTTCAGCACATAGCGGTCGCCCTTCAGGTCGGCGCGCAGCTTCATCGACACCACGTCGGAGCCGGCGCCGGGTTCCGACATCGCCAGCGCGCCGACGTGCTCGCCGGAGATCAGCTTGGGCAGGTACTTCGCCTTCTGCGCGGCCGTGCCGTTGCGGCGGATCTGGTTCACGCAGAGGTTGGAGTGCGCGCCGTAGGAAAGGCCGACCGACGCCGAGGCGCGCGAGATCTCCTCCATGGCGACGATGTGGGCGAGGTAGCCCATCTTCGTGCCGCCGTATTCCTCCTCGGCGGTCATGCCGTGCAGGCCCATGTCGCCCAGCTTGCGCCACAGGTCGGCGGGGAACAGGTTGTCGCGGTCAATGTCAGCCGCGCGCGGCAGGATCTCGTTCCTGGCGAATTCCCAGACGGCGTCGCGCAGCATGTCGATGTCTTCGCCGAGGTCGAAATTGATGCCGAGCATGTCTGTCTCCGTAAAATGGCGCGGCCGTCAGGCCTTGCCGTGCATGGTCATGAGGGTTTGCTGCATCGTCGCGCAGTGGGTGGCCTTGCCGTTGCGGATCGCATACACCTCGCCGCGGGTGATGACGAGGTTGCGGCCGGACTTCAGCACCAGGCCCTCGGCGACGAGGAGGTCGCCGTCGGCCGGCGCCAGCAGGTTGAGCTTGAATTCGATCGTCAGCACGTCGGCCCCGGCCGGCATCAGCGTCAGCCCGGCATAGCCGCCGGCGCTGTCGACGATGGTGCCGGTGATGCCGGCGTGGAAATAGCCGTTCTGCTGCGTCAGGTCGTCGCGGAAGGGCAGGCGGATTTCGCAGTGGCCGGGCGCCAGCGCGCCCATTTCGGCGCCGATCAGGTTCATCACTTTCTGCCGGGCAAAGCTCGCGCGCACCGTGGCTTCCCAGTCCGGGTTGCGCGGCGCGTGGGCGCTTTTGGCAGGGCGTACGGTGTGGGGCATGCTTCCTCCAGCCGGGAACGACACGAAAGCCAAAGTTGACGTTGACGTTAACGTCAACCTATCTTAGGGGGCTTTAACGTTGACGTCAACGTCAGCGCTTCGCCAATTTTTTTTTCCTTTGGGCGCCTTCTCCAAGCAACTCATGGGCACGTGTTTCGAGCGAGGCAATCTCCTCCAGCACCGCCTCGATGTCCTCCCGCTGCCGCTCCAGGGCGGCGCGCTGGCGGGCCAGCACGGCCAGGAACTTCGACAGCTGGGTCCGCTGATCCCGGCCAACATCATACATATCAATGAGTTCCCGGATTTCGGCGAGGGACAGGCCGAGCCGGCGGCCACGCAGGGTCAGCTTCAGACGGGTACGATCGCGCTTGGTGTAGATCCGGCTCTGGCCGGCACGCTCCGGGCTGATCAGGCCCTGGTCCTCGTAATAGCGGATGGCGCGGGGGGTGATGTCGAATTCCCGCGCGAGTTCGGTGATCGTGAAGGTCTGTTCCCGGGGCATGTTCAGGTATAGAATGTCCGGTTTTGTGCGCCGCAACATTTAAGCAATTTGACGGCCCGAGTTAATCACTTTTCCGGCGATTAGGCAATTGAAGGCTCCCGAAACGATCCGCTACCCCTTCGAACAGCAGCCCGACACGGGCGAAACGCTGGAACTCGCCGCCGGCGTGCGCTGGCTGCGCATGCCGCTGCCCTTCGAGCTGAACCACATCAACCTGTGGCTGCTGGAGGAGGAGGACGGCTGGACCATTGTCGATACCGGCCTCAACCTCGACGACATCAAGGCGAACTGGGAGGCCGTGCTGGAAACGCACTGCCGCAGCAAACCGGTCAAACGCATCATCGTCACCCACTGCCACCCGGACCACCTCGGCCTGGCACGCTGGCTCGGCGACAAGCTCAAGGTCGGCACCTGGGTCACCCAGGGCGAGATGCTCAACGCCTACGCCTGGTTCCACCAGCTGCCCAACTACGACGTCGACGGCATGGTCGGCTTCTTCCGCCGCCACGGGCTCGACGCCGCGCGCGCCGACACGCTCTTCGATCGCGGTCCGACCTACCGCGGCCGCGTCGACGGCCTGCCGACCGAATACCACCGCCTCTTCGAGGGCGACCTCGTTCGCATCGGCGGCCGCGACTGGCGCGTGATTGTCGGCTACGGCCACTCGCCCGAGCACGCTTCGCTGCATTGTGCGGAACTCGACGTGCTGATCTCCGGCGACATGCTGCTGCCGCGCATCTCGACCAACGTCAGCGTCATGTCGTCCAACCCGGACGGCGATCCGATCCGGCTCTTCCTCGATTCGATCGCGCGCTACAAGGCGCTTCCCGCCGACACGCTGGTGCTTCCCTCCCACGGACGCCCCTTCCGCGGCATCCATGCCCGCGTGGCGCAGCTCGAGGCGCATCACCGCGAACGCTTCGATGCGCTGGTCGCCGCCTGCGCTGTGCCGAAGAGCGCCTGCGAACTGATCCCGACGCTGTTCCAGCGCGAGCTGGACGCGCACCAGACGATGTTCGCCATGGGCGAGTCCATCGCCCACCTGAATTACCTGGAACATGCCGGCCGCGTGCGCCGCACGCCGGACGACGGCGGCGTGTTCCGCTTTGTCGCAAACTGAGAAGGAGAGGACCGATGTCTGCGCAGCAACAGGAATCCCACAAGCCCGCCCTGCCCGATCCGAAGGAAGTCGCCAGGACCTTCGCCGAGGTCGCCCAGCGCGCTTCCAAGCTCATCACCGAGCACATGCAGCGCCAGATGAAGCACGGCATCGCGGCGCAGACGGACGAGCTGGGCATCGCCCAGGCTTTCATGGACATGACGGCCAGGCTGCTCGCCAACCCCTACAAGCTGGCCCAGGCGCAGATGAACCTGGTGTGGGACTACTTTTCGCTGTGGCAGCACTCCATGATGCGCTTCACCGGGCTGGAGACCAGGCCGGTGGCCGAACCGAAGAAGGGCGACAGCCGCTTCAAGGACGAGCAGTGGGAGGAACACTTCCTCTTCGACTTCATCAAGCAGTCCTACCTCATCACCGCGCGCCACGTGCATGACGTGGTCACCAACGTCGAGGGCCTGCCGATCGAGACCGAGAAGAAGGTGAACTTCTTCACGCGCCAGTACATCGATGCCCTGTCGCCCTCCAACTTCGCCCTGACCAACCCCGAGGTCTTCCGCGAAACGGTGAAGTCGCACGGCCAGAACCTGCTCAAGGGCTTCAACAACCTGCTGCGCGACATCGAGGAGGGCGACGGCCAGTTGCGCGTCAAGATGACCGACACGACCGCCTTCGAACTGGGCCGCAACGTCGCCGTCACGCCGGGCAAGGTGGTGTTCCAGAACGAACTGATCCAGCTGCTGCAGTTCGATCCGACGACGAAGGAGCAGTACCGCCGGCCGCTGCTCATCATGCCGCCGTGGATCAACAAGTACTACATCCTCGACCTGCGCCAGAGCAACTCCTTCATCAAGTGGGCCACCGACCAGGGCCACACCGTTTTCGTCATTTCCTGGGTGAACCCGGACAAGCGCCTCGCCGAGAAGGGCTTCGACGACTACATGACCGAAGGTTCGCTGGCCGCGCTCGACGCCGTCTGCAAGCAGACCGGCGAGAACGAGGTGAACCTCATCGGCTACTGCCTCGGCGGCACGCTGCTCGGTTCGACGCTGGGGTACAACGCCGTGAAGAAGGACAAGCGCATTGTCTCGGCGACCTTCTTCGTCGCCCTGCTGGATTTCTCCATCCCCGGCGAGTTGGGCGTCTTCATCGACGAGCAGCAGGTCGCCAGCCTGGAGAAGAAGATGCAGGAGCGCGGCTACCTCGAAGGCTCGGAGATGGGCACCACCTTCAACATGCTGCGCTCGAACGACCTGATCTGGTCCTTCGTGGTGAACAACTACCTGATGGGCAAGGAGCCCTTCCCCTTCGACCTGCTCTACTGGAATTCCGACTCGACGCGCATGCCGTACAGGATGCACAGCTTCTACCTGCGCAACATGTACATGAAGAACCTGCTCAAGGAACCAGGCGGCATCGAGCTCAACGGCGTGCCCATCGACATCGGCAAGGTGAAGGTGCCGGCCTACTTCATTTCGTCGATCGAGGACCACATCGCGCCGTGGAAAAGCACCTATCTCGGCGCCACGCGCCTCGGCGGCCCGGTGCGCTTCGTGCTCGGCGGCTCAGGCCACATCGCCGGCATCGTCAACCCGCCGGCGGCCAACAAGTACCACTTCTGGACCAACGAGGCCAAGAGCCTGCCCGAAACGCCGGACGCGTGGTTCGAGGGCGCGACGCAGCACCCCGGCTCGTGGTGGATCGACTGGCAGCAATGGATCGGCGGCCTCAACGGCGACGACCGGGTGCCGGCGCGCGACCCCGCCAAGGGCAAATTGAAGCCGCTCGAGGAAGCGCCGGGTTCCTTCGTCAAGTTCCGCCTGGACCTGCAAAAGCAGGCTAAGTAACCAACGCGGCGATCTCGTCGAGCCGCGACACGAAGTGGTCGGGCGGCAAAGCGGCGAAGTCTGATTCGACGCATTCGCCGCCGCGGATGATGGCCACGCGCAGGCCGGCGGCGCGCGCGGCGAGTATGTCTGCGCGGCTGTCGCCGATGAACAGCGCTTCTTCCGGCGCCGTCTCCAGTTCAGCCAGCGCGCGCAGCGCGCCCTCGGGGCGCGGCTTCATGAAGGTCACGTCGTCGCGGCTCATCACCGGTGCGAGCCAGCAATCGAGGCCGAAGCGGGCGAGGGCGGCGGTGAGCGCCGCGCGCCCGATGTTGCTGACCATGGCGGTGCGCACTCCGCGGCCGGCCAGCGCCTGCAGCAGCGCCGCCGCGCCGGGGCGCGGCGCCCAGCGCGTGAGTGCGTCGGCGTCCCAGCGGTCGTAGACCGGGCCGAGCGCGCCGCGCAGCGCCGCCAGCCGACCCTGCGGCACGGCGAGGTCCGCCGCCGCGTTCCACAGCTCGGCGTAGTTGCCCGCCGTGCCGTAACCCTGCGCAGCAAAAGCGGCGCGCAGTTCGGCCTCGGCTTCGGCCAGCCGCCACTGGAAATCGACCAGCGTGCCCTCGAAATCGAAGATGACCGCTCTGATGGTGTTGCCCATGGCACCCTCACAATCTTGCAAGCCGGATGCTAGCATTCCGCCAGCCATGAAGATCGACCACATCCTGCAGCGCCTGCGCGCATCGGGCGCCAAGCCCGGCCACGAGGAGCTCGTGCTGCGCAACTGGACGCGCGCGCTGCCGCTCGATTTCGGCCGTAGCCGGCCGGCGGATTTCTTCCCGCTTGCGCTGCGCCGCATCCTGCCCGCGCTCGCCACGGAGCTCGGCGGCCTGGCGCGCCTGAGCGGCGAATACGCCGGCGAGGACGGCAGCCGGCTGCTGCTGGAACTGGCCGACGGCCAGACGGTGGAGAGCGTGCTGCTGCCGCGCGGCGGCCTCTGCGTCTCCACCCAGGTCGGCTGCGCGGTCGGCTGCACCTTCTGCATGACGGGGCGCGACGGCCTGCTGCGCCAGCTCGGCAGCGCCGAGATCGTCGCGCAGGTGGCGCTCGCCCGCAGCCGGCGCAAGGTGAAGAAGGTGGTGTTCATGGGCATGGGCGAGCCGGCGCACAACCTCGACAACGTGCTCGAGGCGATCGAACTGCTCGGCACGCTCGGCGACATCGGCCACAAGAACCTGGTCTTCTCCACCGTCGGCGACCGCCGCGTCTTCGAGCGCTTGCCGCGCTGCGCCGTGAAGCCGGCGCTGGCGCTGTCGCTGCACACGACCGACGCCGCACTGCGCGCCCAGCTCCTGCCGCGCGCGCCGCGCATCGACCCGGCCGAGCTGGTCGAACTCGGCGAGGCCTATGCGCGCGCCACCGGCTACCCGATCCAGTACCAGTGGACTTTGCTCGAAGGCGTGAACGACAGTCAAGCGGAAGTGGCCGGAATCGCCCGTCTGCTCGCCGGAAAATACGCCGTGATGAACCTGATTCCCTACAACACGGTGGACGGCCTCGGCTACCGGCGCCCGTCGCGCGAGCGTGCCGAGGCAATGTCGCTCGCCCTCTACAAGTACGGCATCCTCACCAAGCTGCGCCAGTCCGCCGGCCAGGACATCGACGGCGGCTGCGGCCAGCTGCGCGCGCGCACCGTTGCGCCGGCGCCGCCACCTACTGCGGCGGAGTGAGGCGGGCGACCAGCATCTTGTCGACGCGCTTCTTGTCCATGTCCATCACCTCGAAGCGCAAGCCGTTCCACTCGAAATGATCGGTGACGACGGGGATGCGGCCCAGCATGTGCATGACGAAGCCGCCGAGGGTGTTGAAATCCTCCTCGGCCGGCAGGTCGTCCTCGATTTCCAGCACCGACTTCAGGCGCTCCACCGGCACGCTGCCGTCCATCAGCCAGGAGCCGTCCTCGCGCGCCACCACGTCCTGCTCCTCGGCCACATCCGAGGAGGGCAGGTCGCCGACGATCGAGGTGAGCACGTCGGTCAACGTCACCAGCCCCTGCAGCTCGCCGTATTCGTCCACGATGAGGGCGCATTGTGCGCGCGCCTTGCGGAAGTTTTCCAGCAGCCGCGTGGTGGACACGCCTTCGGGCACGTATAGCGGCGGGCGCAGGTGCGCGTCGACGTTCAGCGGCGCACCCGACAGCGCCGCCTTCAGCAGGTCGGCGGTGCGCAGCAGGCCGACGATGTGGTCGAGGCCGTCGCGGCAGACGACGATGCGCGTGTAGGGGCACTCGGCGATGCGCCGCCGGATCTCCTCCTCCGGCTCGTCGAGGTCGATCAGGTAGATGTCCTTGCGGTGCGTCATGATGGCGCCGATGCGCTGCTCGTCGAGGCGCAGCACGTTGGAGACGATGGCCTGCTCGCTCTCGTGAAAGACGCCGGCTTCGGCGCCCTGCTCCATCAGCACGTTGATTTCCTCGTCGGTCACCGGCGGCTCATCCTTGCGGCGGGCACCGGTCAGGCGCAGCAGCAGGCTGGTCGAGGTGGTGAACAGCCACACCAGCGGCCGCACCGACTCCGCGAACCACATCATCGGCCGCGCGATCAGGGAAGCGATGCCCTCCGGCGCCAGCAGCGCCAGGCGCTTCGGCACGAGCTCGCCGATCACCACGGAAAAATACGTCAGGCCCACCACCACCAGCGTCAGCGCGATGCCCCTGGCGTAGGGCGCGATCAGCGGAATCTCGCCCAGGCGCGCGGCCAGCGGATCAGCCAGCACGGTCTCGCCGATGGCGCCGCTCAGGATGCCGACGGAGGTGATGCCGACCTGGATGGCAGAAAGGAAATTGGAAGGCTCGGTATGCAGGGACAGCGCGGATTGCGCGCCGGGACTGCCGTCGTCAGTCAGGCGCTGCAGGCGCGCCTTGCGGGAGGAAACCACGGCCATTTCCGACATGGAGAAAAAGCCGTTGAGCAGGATCAGGAACAGGAGCAATGCTATGTCCATCGTGCAGCCGCCCATCGCC
>JAEHDO010000049.1 GCA_016880375.1 Betaproteobacteria bacterium
AGCAACAAGACCCTGGATTCCCGCCTTCGCGGGGATGACACGTTTAAAACCGGTCCTGTGCCGCTTCGTTGCACTATTTGCGCAGGTTGTAGAAGGCGCTGCGGCCGGGGTAGCTCGCCGTGTCGCCAAGGTCTTCCTCGATGCGCAGGAGCTGGTTGTACTTGGCGATACGGTCCGAGCGCGAGAGCGAGCCGGTCTTGATCTGCAGTGCGTTCAGGCCCACAGCGATGTCGGCGATGGTGGAATCCTCGGTTTCGCCCGAGCGGTGCGAGATGACCGAGGTGTAGCCGGAGCGCTTGGCCAGTTCGACCGCGGCGAAGGTCTCGGTGAGCGTGCCGATCTGGTTTATTTTGATGAGGATCGAATTGGCGATGCCCTGGGCAATGCCCTCCCTCAGAATCTTGGTATTGGTGACGAAAAGGTCATCGCCGACGATCTGGATCTTCCTGCCGAGCCGGTCGGTGAGCAGCTTCCAGCCTTCCCAGTCACTCTCCGCCATGCCGTCCTCGATGCTGACGATGGGGAACTTGTCGGCCAGTGTCGCCAGATAATCGACGAACTGTCCGGCACTGAGCGTCAGCTTCTCGCCGGCAAGCTGGTACATGCCGTCCTTGTAGAACTCCGAGGCGGCGCAGTCGAGGGCCAGCAGCACGTCCTGTCCCGGCTCGTAGCCGGCGTTGGAGACGGCTTCGAGGATCAGGTTGAGCGCCTCCTCGGTGCCGGAGACGTTGGGGGCGAAGCCGCCCTCGTCGCCGACGGAGGTGGGGAAGCCGCGCTTGTCGATGAGTTTCTTCAGGGCGTGGAAGACTTCCGCGCCGCAGCGCAGCGCCTCGCGGAAGCTTTGCGCGCCGACCGGCATGATCATGCATTCCTGGATGTCCAGGCTGTTGTTGGCGTGGGCGCCGCCGTTGATGACGTTCATCATCGGCACCGGCATCTGCATCGGCCCCATGCCGCCGAAGTAGCGGTAGAGCGGCAGGCCGGCCTCTTCCGCCGCCGCCTTGGCCACTGCCATGGAGACGGCCAGCGTGGCGTTGGCGCCGAGGCGCGACTTGTTGTCGGTGCCATCGAGCTCGATGAGGGTCTTGTCGATGAAGGCCTGCTCCTCGGCATCCAGCCCGATGATGGCTTCCGAGATCTCGGTGTTCACGTTCTCGACAGCCTGCAGCACGCCCTTGCCGAGATAGCGGCCGGCGTCGCCGTCGCGCAGCTCGATAGCCTCGCGCGAGCCGGTGGAGGCGCCCGAGGGCACGGCGGCGCGGCCCAGGATGCCCGATTCGAGCAGAACGTCGGCCTCGACGGTGGGATTGCCGCGCGAGTCCAGAATCTCGCGGGCGACGACATCAACGATTGCGCTCATTTTTCTTGCTCCCTCTAAAGACCTTCAACGACCAGCATGTTCATCTGCGCAGCGCCCTGGCGCTGCTGGCGCGCCGCCTGATACTCCGGCGAATCGTAGAAGCGCTTCGCCTGCTCGACGGATTCGAACTCGAGGATCACCAGGCGGGGGGGCGCCCAGTCGCCCTCGAGCAGCTGCGTGGCGCCGCCGCGCACGATGTACTTGCCGCCGTATTTCGCCACCGCGGCGCCGGCCAGTGCCTTGTAGCCCTCGTACTCCCCGGGGTGGGTCACCGTAGCTTGCGCAATGATATACGCCTTGGTCATGCCATCTCCATGAAGCCGCGCTGCTTCACCAGCGCGTCGATGTCGCGCAAGGCAGCCAAAAGATCCTTCATGTTCGCCAGCGGCCAGGAATTCGGGCCGTCGGAGAGCGCCTTCTCCGGGTTCGGATGGGTTTCCATGAACAGGCCGGCGATGCCGACGGCCACCGCCGCGCGTGCCAGCACCGGAACGAACTCGCGCTGGCCGCCGGAGGAGGCGCCCTGCCCGCCCGGCAGCTGCACCGAATGCGTGGCGTCGTAGACCACCGGGCAGCCGGTCTCGCGCAGGATGGCCAGGCTGCGCATGTCGGAGACGAGGTTGTTGTAGCCGAAGGAGGCGCCGCGCTCGCAGACCATGATGGTGTCGGCGCCGCCGTTCGCCTCTTTCGCCTTGGCGACGACGTGCTTCATGTCGTGCGGCGCGAGGAACTGGCCCTTCTTGATGTTGGCCGGCTTGCCCGAGGCGGCAACGGCCTGGATGAAATCGGTCTGGCGGCAGAGGAAGGCCGGCGTCTGCAGCACGTCGACCTCGGCGGCGACGGCGGCAATCTCCGACTGGTCGTGCACGTCGGTCAGCACCGGCACGCCTATCTGAGAGCGCACGTCGGCGAGGATCTCCAGGCCTTTCTCCATGCCAAGCCCGCGGTAGGACGTGCCCGAACTGCGGTTGGCCTTGTCGTAGGAGGACTTGAAGATGAACGGGACGCCAAGCGCGGCGCAGGTGTCCTTGAGCTGCCCGGCGACGTCCAGCGCCAGCTGGCGCGACTCGATGACGCAGGGGCCGGCGATGAGGAACAGCGGATGCCGGAGGCCGGCCTCGAAGCCGCAAAGCTTCATGCGGCCATCCGATTTTCGCCGCAGAGCTTCACGACGCCGCCTGACGAATCGGCGTCACCGGCGTACCCTTGCCGCTTTCCTGGTGCGCCAGGGCGGCGCGCACGAAGGCGGTGAACAGCGGGTGGCCGGTGCGCGGCGTGGAGGTGAATTCGGGGTGGAACTGGCAGCCGATGAACCACGGATGCCCGGGCAACTCCACCATCTCGCACAGGCGACCGTCCTCCGACATGCCGCTCACTTTGAGGCCGGCCTGCTGCAGCCGGTTGAGATAGACGTTGTTCACCTCATAGCGATGGCGATGGCGCTCGACAACGGTATCGGCGCCATACGCCATGCGCGCCAGGGAATCGGCCGCCAGGGAGCAGGTCTGGCCGCCCAGGCGCATGGTGCCGCCCAGATCGGCACCGGCATCGCGCTTCTCCACGCAGCCTTCGCGATCCAGCCACTCGGTGATAAGGGCAATGACAGGATGCGGCGTGTCGGGGTCGAACTCCGTGCTGTGCGCCTCTTCCATGCCGGCCACGTGGCGGGCGAACTCGATGACGGCGAGCTGCATGCCGAGGCAGATGCCGAGATACGGCACCTTGTTCTCGCGGGCGTAGCGGATGGCAGCGATCTTGCCCTCGACGCCGCGCTTGCCGAAGCCGCCCGGCACGAGGATGGCGTCCATGCCGGCCAGCGCCGCCGTGCCTTCGCGCTCGATGGCCTCGGAGTCGATGTAGTGGATCCGGGTCCTGCTGCGGGTGTGGATGCCGGCGTGGATGAGGGCTTCCGACAGCGACTTGTAGGATTCGGTGAGGTCGACGTACTTGCCGACGAAGGCAATGTCGACCGTGCGCTCGGGATGCTCGAGGGCGTCGATCAGCCTGTTCCACGCCGAGAGGTCGGCGGCGCGCGCCAGGATGTTCAGCTTGTGGCAGACGATCTCGTCCAGCATCTGGTCGTGCAGCATGGCCGGGATCTTGTAGATGCTGTCCGAATCCACCACCGAGATCACCGCCTCGTGCGCAACGTTGGTAAACAGGGCGATCTTGCGCCGCTCGTCGTCGGGCACCGGGCGGTCGGCGCGGCACAGCAGGACGTCGGGCTGGATGCCGATCTCGCGCAGCTCCTTCACCGAGTGCTGCGTCGGCTTGGTTTTCAACTCGCCGGCGGTGGCGATCCAGGGCAGCAGCGTGAGGTGGATGAAGCAGGTGTTCTGCCGGCCCTCCTCGATGCCCATCTGGCGGATCGCCTCGAGGAAGGGCAGCGACTCGATGTCGCCGACCGTGCCGCCGACCTCGACGATGGCGACGTCGGCGCCCTGGGCGCCGGCCTTGACGTGCAGCTTGATCTCGTCGGTGATGTGCGGGATGACCTGCACGGTGCGGCCGAGGTAGTCGCCGCGGCGCTCCTTCTTGATCACCGACTCGTAGATCTGGCCGGTGGTGAAGTTATTGCGCTTGCCCATCTTGGCCCGCGTAAAGCGCTCGTAGTGGCCGAGGTCGAGGTCGGTCTCCGCCCCGTCCTCGGTGACGAACACCTCGCCGTGCTGGAACGGGCTCATCGTTCCGGGATCGACGTTGATGTAGGGGTCAAGCTTGAGGTGGGTAACCTTGATGCCGCGGGATTCGAGAATGGCGCCGAGCGAGGCGGCGGCGATGCCCTTGCCCAGAGAGGACACGACACCGCCGGTAACGAAGACGTACTTGGTCATTTGGACTACGTCTGCAGGAAAGCCAAATGATAGCCGAAACTTTCCCGCCGCTCAACGAAAACGGCTGGAATCCGCGGAAAAAAGCACTTAAGAAATTACTTGAGGAATTCCCTGCTGATTTCGCGGAACTCTTCCGTGCCGGCCTGCTTGAGCCACTCGAAGGCGACCATCTCGCGAGTGACAATGTGCACGCCGTGGCTGCGCATCCGGGCCAGGGCCAGCTCCTTGTCGGAGGGCTTGCGCGAACCGACGGCCTCGGCGACGACGAAGACCTCCTTGCCCTGCCCACGCAGGTCGAGCACGGTCTGCAGCACGCACACATGGGACTCGGTGCCGGCCACCACCACCTGGGGCCGCTCGCTGCCCGGCAGGCCGTCGAGGCACTTGGCTGCGGCGCAGGAAAAATGCAGCTTCTCGGCGACGTTTTCCGGAAAAGTCAGTCCCCGCAGCACGGCGACGGTGTGGCCGATGCCCTTCGGGTACTGCTCGGAGAACATCGCCGGCACGCCGAGGCGTTGGGCGAGCTTCACCAGCCAGACGGCGTTGGCGAGCACCGTCTCGCCCTCGTGGATGTGCGGCAGCAGGCGCTCCTGGATGTCCACCACCAGCAGGACGGATCGGTCGCGGTTCATCAGCATGACAGCTCCGGGCGGTTGCGGAAGAAATCAAGGGCCTCGGGATTGGCCAGCGCCTCGACGTTCTTCACCGGCTCGCCGTGCACGAGGTTGCGCACGGCCAGCTCGACGATCTTGTTGCTCTTGGTGCGCGGGATGTCGCCCACCTGGAGGATCTTCGCCGGCACGTGGCGCGGCGTGGTGTTTTCGCGGATGACGTCCCTGATGCGCTTCGCCAGCGCGTCGTCGAGGGCGAGCCCCTCGCGCAGCTTGACGAAGAGGACGACGCGGGTGTCCTTCTCCCAATCCTGGCCGATGACGAGGGATTCGAGCACCTCGTCGAGCTTCTCCACCTGGCGATAGATCTCGGCGGTGCCGATGCGCACGCCGCCGGGATTCAGCGTGGCGTCGGAGCGGCCGTAGATGATGTAGCCGCCATGTGCCGTCTCCTCGATGAAGTCGCCATGGCACCAGATGCCGGGATATTTCTCGAAATAGGCGGCGCGGTATTTTCTGCCGTCGGGGTCGTTCCAGAAACCGACCGGCATCGAGGGAAAGGGCTTGAGGCAGACCAGTTCGCCCTTGGTCTTGCGCACCGGCCGGCCCGCCTCGTCGAGCACCTCGACCGCCATGCCGAGGCCGCGGCACTGGATCTCGCCGCGCCACACCGGTCCGATCGGATTCCCCAGCACGAAGCAGGAAATGATGTCGGTGCCGCCGGAGATGGAAGCCAGCTGCACGTCGCGCTTGATGTGGTCGTACACATAGCCGAAGGCCTCGGGCACCAGCGGGCTGCCGGTGGAAAAAATGGCACGCAGCTTCCCGAGGTTGTGCGTTTTTGCCGGCGCCAGGTTGATCTTGGCGATGGCGTCGATGAACTTGGCCGAGGTGCCGAAGTGGCTCATGCCCTCGGCCTCGGCGTAGTCGAAGAGGATGTTGCCGCGACCAACGAAGGGCGAGCCGTCGTAGAGCAGCAGCGTCGCCCCCGACGCGAGGCCGGAAACCAGCCAGTTCCACATCATCCAGCCGCAGGTGGTGAAGTAGAACAGGCGGTCACCCGGTTTCACATCGCAGTGCAGGCGGTGTTCCTTGAGGTGCTGCAACAGCGTCCCGCCGGCACTATGCACGATGCACTTCGGCACGCCGGTGGTGCCGGAGGAATACAGGATGTAGAGCGGGTGGTCGAAGGGCAGACGCTCGAAGCGAATCTCCCGTTCCCCGGCGAAGGGCGCCAGAAAGTCGGCCAGCGATAGGCCATGCTTCACGGCAGCCATGTCCCCGCCGCCGGCGTAGGGCACGATCACCACCCGCTCCAGGGAAGGAATGCGCGCGGCGATCTCGGCCACCTTGCCGAGGCAGTCGATCGCCTTGCCGTTGTAGAAATAGCCGTCGCAGGCGAACAGCACCTTCGGCGCGATCTGGCCGAAGCGGTCGAGCACGCCCTGCACGCCGAAATCCGGGGAAGCGGATGAGAAGATGGCGCCGATGGAGGCCGTGGCCAGCATCGCCACCACACTGGCGGGCAGGTTGGGCAGGTAGGCGGCGACGCGGTCGCCCTTGCCCACTCCCATGTCGCGCAGCGCCCAGGCGGTCTGCGCCACGGCACGGTAGAGTTCGGCATGGCTGGCGCGGCCCTTGATCTTGTCCTCGCCCCAGAAGACCAGCGCGTCGGCGGTGTCATGGCTGCGCAGCAGATTCTCGGCGAAATTCAGGCGGGCGTCGGGAAACCACCTGGCACCCGGCATCTGGTTGGCGTCGGCCAGCACGCGCTCGCCGCGCTTTTCCGCCACCACGCCGGCGACATCCCACAGCGTGATCCAGAACTGCTCCGGATGCGTCACCGACCAGCGGTGCAGCGCGTCGTAATCGGCGCATTCCACGCCCCAGCGCCGTGCGGCCGAGTGCATGAAGGCGGTCAGGTTGGCAGCGTCGATGCGCGACTTCGAGGGCTTCCAGAGGGGTTTCCGGTCGGGTGTGCTCATAGGGCGAGTTCCCTCATGCTGTCGGGTAGCGGGATGGAGCGGCCGCTGGCGGGGTCAATCCAGACGATCTTGGCATCGCCGTGGGCATATAGCGTGTCGTCGTCGGCCCGGCGCATCTCGTAGTGGGTCGGCAGGCTGCTGCGTCCCGGCTGGCCAAGGTACATGCGCACCTCTACGTCACCCGGATAGACGAAGGGCACGAGGAAGGTGCAACTGGCATTGACGATGACTGGCCCTTCCTTGGCGTGCTGGCCGGTGTCGTAGCCGAGCGATTCGAACCACTCGATGCGCGCCTGTTCCATGTAGCGGAAGTAGGCGGTGTTGTTCACATGGTTCATGGCGTCCATGTCGCCCCAGCGAATCGGCAGGTTCGTGGTGTATATCAGCTTACGCTTGTGTTCCATTTGTACGGGGTGTGCCTGGATCAAACCGAATTATAATGTCAGCCACTCAGACCATAGCAATTCCGAACAGCATGCAACGCGAATCCATGGAATTCGATGTCGTCATCGTCGGCGGCGGTCCGGCCGGGCTGGCCGCGGCGATACGGCTGAAGCAGCTCAGCGCGGACATCAATGTCTGCCTGATCGAGAAGGGCGCCGAGGTCGGCGCGCACATCCTCTCCGGCGCAGTGATGGACCCGCGCGCGATCACCGAGTTGATCCCCGACTGGAAGGACAAGGAAGCCCCGCTCGACACGCCGGTGACGGAAGACCGCTTCATCATTTTTTCCGAGACGGGCGGTTTCAGGGTGCCCAACGCCCTGCTGCCCGGCTGCTTCCTCAACCACGGCAACTACATCGTCAGCCTGGGCAACGTCTGCCGCTGGCTGGCGCAGCAGGCCGAGTCGCTCGGCGTGGAAATTTACCCCGGCTTCGCCGGCGCCGAAGTCCTCTACAACGATGACGGCTCGGTCAGGGGCGTGGCCACCGGCGACATGGGCGTCGGCCGCGACGGCCAGCCCACCGACGCCTATCAGCCAGGCATGGAACTGCAGGCGAAGTACACGCTCTTCGCCGAGGGCTGCCGCGGCCATCTCGGCAAGCAGCTGGAGGAGAAATTCAGGCTGCGCAACGGCGCCGACCCGCAGGTCTACGGCATCGGCATCAAGGAGCTGTGGGAGATCCGGCCCGACAAGCACGTCAACGGCCTGGTCATGCACACCGGCGGCTGGCCGATGCAGCCGGACACCTACGGCGGCGGCTTCATCTACCACCTCGAGGGCAACCTGGTCGCGATCGGCTACGTCGTCGGCCTGGCCTACAGCAACCCGCACCTCTCGCCCTTCGAGGAATTCCAGCGCTACAAGCTGCACCCGCTGGTGAAGCCCTTCCTCGAGGGCGGCAAGCGCATCGCCTACGGCGCGCGGGCGCTGGCGGCAGGCGGCCTGCAGGCCCTGCCGAAGCTGATCTTCCCCGGCGGCGCGCTGATCGGCGACGATGCCGGCTTCCTCAACGCCGCGCGCATCAAGGGCTCGCACGCCGCGCTGAAAACCGGCATGCTCGCCGCGGAAGCGCTCGCCGAAGCGCTCGGCGCCGGCCGCAGCGGCGACGAGCTGACCGCCTACCCGCAGAAGTTCCGCGAGTCCTGGCTTTTCGAGGAACTGCACCGCACGCGCAATTTCAAGCCATGGATGAGCAAGGGACTGTGGCTGGGTTCGCTGATGTTCGGCATCGACCAGCAGGTGTTCCGCGGCAAGGCGCCGTGGACGCTGCGCCTCAGCGCTGACCACCTCAAGCTGAAGAAGGCGTCGGACTGCGCGCCGATCGCCTACCCGAAGCCGGACGGCGTCATCACCTTCGACCGGCTCTCCTCGGTGTTCCTCTCCAACACCAACCACGAGGAGAACCAGCCCTGCCACCTGCGGCTGAAGGACGAGGACGTGCCGCTGAAGGTCAATCTGGCCCTCTACGATGCGCCGGAGCAGCGCTACTGCCCGGCAGGCGTGTACGAGATCGTGCGCGACGCCGACGGGACGAATCCGCGCCTGCAGATCAACGCGCAGAACTGCGTGCACTGCAAGACCTGCGACATCAAGGATCCGTCGCAGAACATCATCTGGGTCGTGCCGCAGGGCGGGGAAGGCCCTGTTTATCCCAATATGTAAGCGTCTTCGCCGCCCTCCTACACTGCGCGGCGAAGGTTCGGTCTACCCGAGCATGTGGTCAGGGGACCTCAGGCTGTCGAGCACGCCGCTCACGGCGCGCTCGAACAGGGACTCTTCGGAGACGAGCTGCGCCATACCGGTCCGGAACTGGTAGGCCAACGCCTCCCGGGAAATCGAGGTCGCACGCGGCGAGCGCGGGTTGGTAAAGAGAAAGATGCCGCGCTGCGGGCTGATCCAGGACAGCCGGGCACGCGCCGGAACCCCTTCCACCTGGTGAAACTCCACCCAGTCCCCACGGCTGAGGGCCGACACTCTCTGCAAGTGAATATCCCCCACCGACACCAGCGACGGGCTGGCGCCGACCAGTGCAACCTCCTCGATCAGCACATCGTTCTCGCTGATGCGCGTAATGAACAGTTCGCCCTCGGGATTGACGCTGTACTTGTCTGCCGACGTCGGTGCGGGCGCCATCTCCAGCTGGGCAGGTGTCTCGGCCGTTCCCGTTTCCGCCCCCGCCAGGCCCGCCTTTACCGCCGCCGAATGCATCGCCACCAGCTCGTCGAAGAAATGTTCGCGCTGTTCCTGCGGCACGCTGATTACGTCCAGCCCGGCCTGCATGGCCCGCAACAGGCCCGGCAGGGTATTAACCAGTTGCTTTCGTTCGTCGCTGTTCGCCTTCGGCACCACGCTCCAGATGAGGTCGTCCATCATGGCCAGGGCACTGAGATAAGCATGATGTTCCTCGCCATGGCGCAGGTAGAGTTCCTTCAGCACATGCTGCCAATGCTCCAGCAGGAAACGCTGCAGCCCCTGTGGAACGCCGGACGAGAGGCGGCGCGACACCGCTTCGCCGGCAACGACCCAGGCGATCTCCTCTGTCTCGCGCCGGCTCATGAGTTCTGCCGAACGCTCGGCAATCCCCTCGGCCATGGCGTCACGCTCGGCAATGACGGCATTCAGCAGATTGAGGGCGTCGGTAAAGATCCCCACGTCACGCTCGAAATCGCTCTGGATGCGCTCGGCGATAAATGCGATCTCCTGATAAAGGGGATCATTTTGGTCGACCGCCCCGCCCCAGGCGACGGCTGCCTGTGAAATGCCATCAAGCAGGCGACGCGCCGGATGCGTCCTGCTCGAGAAGAAGGACTTGTCGAGCATCGCCACCTTGAGCACGGGTATCTGCAAGCGTCCCACCAGCGCCTTGATGGCATCGGGGATCTTGTCATCGTCGAAGACGAAGTCGAAAAGCATGGCGACAATGTCGATGGTGATGGCATCGAGCTGCCCTACCCCCTGCGCCAGGCTGTTCGCCTTGATCTGATGCAGGACATTCATCGTGCCAAGTGCCTGACCCAGGTCGGGCAGGCCGTCGACGCGGCTCTTCTCGCCCATCGGCGTGTCGAGGCGCTGCATTTCGGTCAGCGAGTCGATGAAGATGCCCTGGATATTCGCTGCCGGCGCAGCAGCAGGGGCGTCGCCTGCGATGAAAGCTGCTGCCCTGGAAGCAAAGGCAGGCACGTGTCCTTGCGGGACCGCACCCGCTGCCAGTCCGGGCAAGCCGGCCGTCTGCGATTGCAACATCTGCTGCAGAACGGCGAACAGGTCGCCGCTTCCGCCACCGGACTCCCGCTGGGAAGGCGACGCGGGTGCCTCCGGTCCTGGTCGCGCCTGGGCCGGCGGCGGCGCGTTCACGGGCTTGCGATAGGCGGATCGAAGGTCAGGCAGGACATTCCAGCGCACCATTTCGCTGTTCAGGTCGGCATAGACGGCGTGCAGCGCCTTGGAGACATGCTGCTCGATCTGCTTGAGCAGCACCAGCTTGAACTTGACGCTGCCCTCCAACTCGTCGCAGGCACGCTTCAAGGCGTCGCAGACGGCCAGCGGGCTGATGGGATTTTCCTCGTCCTTCAGATCGTGCTTGCCGAGCAGCATGGCGACGCGCTCGCCCAGCAGAGCCAATTCGTCCTCATTCTGCTCGCGCAGGCGGCTTGCCAGCTCCTGCATGGCAATGCTCTCGGCGAGATCATCCTCCTCGACCAGGCGCAACTCCTGCGTCGAGACGGCAAGCGTCTTCATGGCGGCGTCCATCTCGCCGCGCATCTTGTGGTTGAAAGCCTCGATGAAATGGCGCGAGAAGGCGGCCTCGATCTTCGGCCACCTCTCCTTGGCCTTGCCCCGCACATCGAGATAGAGCCGCTGCATCTCGCGGTCGTAGCTCGACTCGGCCATCTGGAACAGGTCTTCTTCGACGTCGGCCAGCATTTCACGCAGCGACCCGGACAGCCGCTTCATCGTCAGTTCGCGGCAATCGTTGAGCATGCGGCTGGATTCCGCCACGCTCAGCTGGCGCCGTTCGTTCAGGTTGACGACGTTGCTGGTGCCCGTTCCCGGGTTCAGGGTACTCAATGCACTCGCAGCCATGCTTGTCTCCTTCCCAGCCGTGCCGTGCCGCGCAGCGCGCGGCGGACGACGTTCAAGCCGCTGCCGAAACGGCAGGGCTCGAAGGACAAACGTCACCGGAATGGAAGCGCGGACAAAGGGTCAGGCGGGAACGGCGCAAAAGTGCAGACCGGACGATTTTGTCCGGCGATGCTTTGACAGAATGAAAGGCTCGACGCATTGCGACCCTTATCTGGCAACTCCGCTGCCCTAGAACTTCCGTGAGCCGGAAAATCCCTTAGACCGGTTGTTTTGCGCCCCCAGCTTTCGATGGGTTTGCCCTTGCAGATTCAGCGATCCTTTTGCCTTCCAGGCAGGTGGACCGTTCTTTACTTGAAGTCTTCGAGCCTTAAGACTTCAG
>JAEHDO010000361.1 GCA_016880375.1 Betaproteobacteria bacterium
GCGCCCAGCAGCGGATGGCCGAGCAGGTAGAGGTCGCCCACCGCATCCAGGACCTTGTGCTTGACGAACTCGTCGCCGTAGCGCAGGCCGTCGGCATTGAGCACGCGGTACTCGTCCATGACGATGGCGTTGTCGAGGCTGCCGCCCAGGGCCAGGCCCTGCGAACGCATGGCCTCGACATCCTGCATGAAGCCGAAGGTGCGGGCGCGCGCCACTTCGCGCACGTAGGACTGCTCGGCGAAATCCACCGTCACGCTCGGCCTCGACTTCTCGAAGACCGGATGGCTGAAGACGATGGAGAAGGTCAGGCGGAAGCCGTCATAGGGTGTCAGCTCGGCCCACTTGTCGCCCTCCTCGACCCGGACCCGCTTTTTCACGCGCAGGAATTTCTTGGCGGCATTCTGCTCCTCGATGCCGGCCGACTGGATGAGGAAGACGAAGGGCGCCGCGCTGCCGTCCATGATGGGAATCTCGCCGGCATCGACATCCACCCAGGCGTTGTCGATGCCGAGGCCGGCAAGGGCCGACATCAGGTGCTCCACCGTGGCGATCATGACGCCGTTGCGCTCGAGGCAGGAGGCCAGGCGCGTGTCGCCGACGGCGAAGGGATCGGCGCGCAGTTCCACCGGCGGGTCGAGGTCGACGCGGCGGAAGACAATGCCGGTGTCGGGCGCCGCCGGGCGCAAGGTCATGGTGACCTTGACCCCGGAATGGAGCCCGACGCCGGTGGCGCGGATGAGCGATTTCAGCGTGCGCTGTTGCAGCATGGCGGTAACGCTATGACAAAGAGGCGAATTTTAGCATAGCGGGTCACAGTAGGCCGCTCCCACAGGATATGCGCATCAGTCGGCCTGCTTTCTGAGGAAGGCCGGTATGTCGAGCTTGTCCACGCCGCTGGCGGCCATCGCCTCGACGGTGGCATGGCGGCGGCCGCTGCGGATCACCGCCGGCACCTCCAGCTCGCCGTAGTTGATGGTCTCGATGATCGCCGCATTGTCCGTGCCGGTCTTCTGCGCCACCATCTCGATGCGCGGCCTGAGTTGCTGCGCCCGCTCGGCGGCACCGAGGCCGGTGGCGACCACCGTGACGCGCAGGTTGTCCTCCATGGCGTCGTCGAACACCGTGCCGAAGATGATGTGGGCGTCCTCGGCGGCGTAGGCGCGGATGGTGTTCATCACCTCGCGCACCTCCCTCATGCCCAGCGCGCTGTTGGCGGAGATGTTCACCAGCACGCCGCGCGCGCCCGACAGTTCGATGCCCTCGAGCAGCGGGCTGGCCACCGCCTGCTCGGCGGCAAGCCGCGCGCGGTCCATGCCGGCGGCAACGGCCGAGCCCATCATGGCCTTGCCCATCTCGCCCATCACCGTGCGCACGTCCTCGAAGTCGACGTTCACCAGGCCCGGCACGTTGATGATCTCGGCGATGCCGCCGACGGCGTTGCGCAGCACGTTGTCCGCCGTCTTGAAGGCCGCGATCATGCTGACGTCCTCGCCGAGCACTTCGGTCAGACGCTCGTTGAGGATGACGATGAGGGAGTCCACATGGCGCGACAGCTCGGCCAGCCCCTGCTCGGCCACCTGCATGCGCTTGGCGTTCTCGAACTCGAAGGGCTTGGTCACCACCGCGACGGTGAGGATGCCCAGCTCGCGCGCCACTTCGGCGACGATCGGCGCCGCACCCGTGCCGGTGCCGCCGCCCATGCCGGCCGTGATGAAGGCCATGTGGGCGCCGCGGAGTGCGTCGGCGATGCGCTCGCGCTCCAGCTCGGCCAGGGCGCGGGCCTTTTCCGGCTTGCCGCCGGCGCCCAGCCCCGGGCCGAACTGCAGCTTCTGGTGCGCGTCGCTGCGGTTGAGCGACTGGGCGTCGGTGTTGGCGCAGATGAACTCCACGCCCTGCACGCCCTCGCGGATCATGTGGTCGACGGCATTGCCGCCGGCGCCGCCGACGCCCACCACCTTGATGACCGTACCGTTCGGTTCCTTGTCGATGATTTCAAACATGCTCGCCTCCTTGTAGTAACGACTGCAAAACGAAAAACGACCTCGATACCCTAGCCTCCAAAAACGGGTGCTAGAAATTCTTCTCGAACCACGACTTCATGTTTCCCAGCACCTGTTTGAAGGTGCGCGTCCGGTGCGCCTGGATGCCGCGCTTCTTCTGCGCCATGCCCTCCAGCAGCAGGCCCATGGCGGTGGCGTAACGCGGGTGTTGCACCACTTCGGACAGGCTGCCCGAGTACTTCGGCATGCCCA
>JAEHDO010000006.1 GCA_016880375.1 Betaproteobacteria bacterium
GGCGCGCATCAAGGCCAACCAGGCCCTCGGCGAGGAGGTCCGCCTGCTGCACCTGCAGACGCCGCGCACCAACCGCCTGCGCTTCCTCGCCGGCCAGAGCGTGACGCTCACCGCCGGCGACACCTCGGCCCAGTTGCCCATCGCCAGCTGCCCCTGCGACGACCGCAACCTGCATTTCCACGTCGAGCGGAACCCGAAGGACGACTTCGCGCGGCAGGTGTTCGAGGCACTGCGGGCAGGCGATGCGGTCACGGTTTTCGGCCCGTGGGGCGATTTCGTGCTGCGCGCCGACTCGCCGCGGCCGATCCTCTTCGTCGCCTCCGAAGCCGGCTTCGCGCCGGTCAAGGGCCTCATCGAGCACGCCATGTCGCTCGACCGCGCGGAACTGCTGCACCTCTACTGGCACACGGAACGCCCGGCGGGGCACTACCTCGCCAACCTGTGCCGCGCCTGGGCCGGCGCGCTGGACAACTTCCGCTACACGGCGGTTGAAAGCGGCGCGCATAACCTCGTCGAGGACATGGTGAAGGACCATGCCGACCTGGCCGCCTTCGACATCTATCTCGCCGGGCCGGCAGAATTCGTCGAGAGTACGGTAAAGGCTCTCTCAGACAAGAGTTTTCCCGCTGCACAGTTGCTTGCTGCCGAGACATAAGTTTCGTTGCCGCTTGCATCAACGTGTTCTGTTCGCGCTCGACGGCACCACAGCTTAAGATTCCACCATGCAACGCAAGATCATTCCCGTCATGCCCGCCCCTGCGGCGGATGCCGCGCTGGAGGCCTGCGAAGCCGCCGAACCCTTCGCCCTGATGGTGCTCGGGGACAGCATGCTGCCGGAGTTTGCCGAAGGCGAGATCATCGTCGTCGAGCCGGAGGGCCTGGCGCGCGACGGCAGCTACGTCGTTGCACAGCACGACGGCGAGCCGATCCTGCGCCAGCTGCTGCGCCGCGAGGAACGCTGGTGGCTGCATCCGCTCAACCCGCGCTACGCCGATGCCGAGCTTGCCAGCCTCGAGGCCGTGCGCGGCGTCGTCATCCAGAAAAGTCGCCCCGGCTCACGCCGCTCGCGCAAAACCTACGTCGATTGAAAAGCCGAGAACGCCATGCCCTACTACCTCTACAAGGTCTTCGAAACGCCCATCCGCCGCCTGGAAAAGATCGAGAGCCACGAGGCCTTCAAGGCCGCCTCCGCCCGAGCCAAGGAACTGCGCCGCGAGCTGGCCCTCGCCGAGGGCTGCAGCGTGAAGACCATCTTCGCGGACAACGAGCTGCAGGCCGAAGACATCCTCTCCCAGGTGCGCGAGCCGCAGCCCGAGACGGGCGAAGACTACTGATCCGGTGGACGAGACCGCCTTCAGGCAGGCTCGCAAAGCAGCGATCGAGCACCCCTGCCCCTTCGAAAAGGCACTGCTCGCCGGCTGCGGCACCTGCGCGCTGGCACAGCGCAGGAACATCGCCGAGCGCGAAGCCGTCGCCTGCCGCGATGGCGCCGCCCGCGCGGCCTGCGCCGAACTGCTGGGGCTGCTGCGACGCAATGCGGCCTTCGCCCTGCATCTGCCCCAACCGGAGGAGCGTCTCACCCACGCCCAGGAAATGAAGGTTCAGTGCGGCAGCCTGGCCGGCCTGCAGCGGGCGCTGACGGGGACTGAGGAGGTCGGCGATATCGCTTCCCTCGTGCAGGCGGCGCAACGGCCTGGCGTCGGCCCGGAAGGGCTGCCTTTCCCGGAGATTGTCCAGTCGGTGGCGGCCTGGCGGCTGCGACGACGGGCGAGGCCAGCATGAACGCACCCGACCTGGAACTGCTGAAAACCGTCGTGCAAGCCAACTGCGACATTGCCGACGCCCGCCATGCCCGCGGAATGACGATGTGCAACTACCTGCTGGCGATGCGCGAGCTGTTCCGCTGGGAGCGCGACATCCCGCTCGCCAGCCCGCTGGCCCAGGCCGAGCTGGGCGCCTGGATCGCCCGGCGCGAGGCGGGCTGGAACGAACTGGAGGACGCCGAATTCCTGCCCCTGCCCCTCGGCGGCGGCTGCGATCCCTTCGACAATGCTTCCATCAACGACGCGCTTGGGCCGAGCGGACTGGTCTACGCCGGCGGCATCGGCCGCTGGGGCAAGCCGCATTTCTTCCTCGGAGAACTGGTCCGGCGCGAGACACGGCACGGACTCGACATCCTGGTGTCCGGTCGCGAGCATGCCCGCGACCTCTTTGCCCCGCCGGCGGCGCTGCGTGGCGGCATGGTCTTCCTGCGCATGGATGCGCTGCGCCGCTGGCTGTGGGAGAAGACCGAGATCTGGGGCGTAAAGCAGGCCGACGGCGCGCTCAAGGCGGCGCTCGACGGCTACGGCTTTGGCGAGGATGCCGAGGCCGCCCTGGAGCGCATGGCGGCAGCGGAAAGCGAAACCATGATCCTGCACGAGGTCGGCGAAGGCCTGGCGGA
>JAEHDO010000050.1 GCA_016880375.1 Betaproteobacteria bacterium
GCGGGCCGCCCTGGATGCCGGGAAAAATGGCCGAGTTGATGGCCTTCTCGTGTTCGGCTTTCATGAGGATGAGGCCGCCGCGCGGGCCGCGCAGGGTCTTGTGCGTGGTGGTGGTGACGACGTCGGCATGCGGCACCGGATTGGGGTACACACCGGCGGCGATCAGGCCGGCGTAGTGGGCCATGTCCACCATGAAGATGGCGCCGACGGCCTTCGCCACCTTGGCGAAGCGCTCGAAATCGATGCGCAGGGCGTAGGCCGAGGCGCCGGCAATGATCAGCTTCGGCTTGTGTTCGTGCGCCAGCCGCTCCATCTCGTCGTAGTCGATTTCCTCTTTCTCGGTGAGGCCGTAGGGCACGATGTTGAACCATTTGCCGCTGATGTTGAGCGGCATGCCGTGGGTGAGATGCCCGCCCATCGACAGGTTCATGCCGAGGATGGTGTCGCCCGGCTTGAGGAAGGCGAAGAACACCGCCTGGTTGGCCTGCGAGCCGGAGTTCGGCTGCACGTTGGCGCAGTCGGCCCCGAACAGCTTCTTCGCGCGGTCGATGGCCAGCTGCTCGGCGACATCGACGAATTCGCAGCCGCCGTAGTAGCGCCTGCCGGGATAACCCTCGGCGTACTTGTTGGTGAGCTGCGAGCCCTGCGCCTCGAGCACGGCGTGGCTGACGTAGTTCTCGGAGGCGATCAGTTCGATGTGCTCTTCCTGACGGCGGTTCTCGGCTTCGATCGCGGCGAACAGCTCGGCGTCGACCTTGGCCAGGGTGTTTTTCTTGGCAAACATGGGGAAAGGCTTAACTGGTTGAAGAAAGGCGTGATTTTATCATGACCTACTGGGGCGGCAGCTCAGGCAAATAACCGCCCGGATCGTGCTCGCCGGAGAGCCGGAGCATCTCCGTGCGCACGGACTCGCGCAATCGCACGGCCGAGGCCCAATCTTCGCCATCCGGACGCAGCACGGCGCCAACTTCGAACGCCGGGCAACCATGGCGCGGCAGCCACGTGCCGGCCCGCAGCATGGCGCGCGTGCCGCGCAATCCGGCCACGACGACCGGCGCGGCGGTGCGTGCCGCCGCGACAAAAGCGCCCATGCGGAATGGCTTGAGGCCGGACTCCCGCGAAAAGGTGCCCTCGGGAAACACCGCCAGGCTCTGGCCGCGCCTGAGGGCGGCAATCATTTCTTCCACATCCTCGGCGCTCCGGGCCGCATCGAAGCGCTCGACAAAAATCGTGCCGAGGCCGCGCAGGAAAAGGCGCGGCACCCACTGCCCGACCAGTTCGCGCTTGGCGATGAATGTATAACGCGGCGGCAGCAGCGCTGCCAGGATCAGCGAATCGAGATAGCTGGCATGGTTGACCGCCAGGATATGGGGGCATTCCGGCAAGCGGCCATCCGGGACGGGCCCGAGGCCGATGCCGGCGATGCGAAACGCCAGCCGCGTCGCATGGCGGGAGATGATCCGGCCCAGGGTGGGGCGTTGCGGGATGGCCACCGCCAGCCAGACCGGCACGGCGAAGGCGATCAACACCAGCCAGGCATACGCCCCGTAAAGCTTGCGGCCGGCCTGTCTCGCCGTCCCCTGGAGACTGACTATTGCGGCGGCCAGCCACAGCTTCGCCCGCTGCATCCAGGCAGGCGCCTGCCGCCTGCCCACGTCGCCGCGCTCGAAGGCCTCGCGCGAGGCAAGGCGGCGGATCTTGCCGCTGGAAGTCTTCAGCACGCTGTGCGGCGGCGCCAGCACGATCTCGTCGGCCGGCATGCCGACGGCGTCGATGGCGGCCTCGTTGATCTTCTGTCGCAGGGCTTCTCGCGCTTCGGCGTCCTGCTCGCGCGTTTCCGCCATCACCACCAGTCGCTCGGTGGCGTTGGCCGGATCGGTGCTGGCGAAGACGGCGACGCAGCCCTTGCGGATGCCGGGGATGGCGCCGACCGCCTCCTCCAACTCGTAGGGATAGAGATTGCGGCCGCCGCGGATGATGAGGTCCTTGACACGGCCGGTGAGGTATATCTCGCCCTCGACCATGTAGGCGTAGTCGCCCGAATCGAGCCAGCCGTCGCGGAACAGGCGCGCGGTCGCTTCGGGATTGCGAAAGTAGCCGCGCGTCGCCGAGGGACCGCGGAACTGCAGCCGGCCGACGCGGCGGTCGGGCAGTTCGTCGCCGGCCTCGTCGACGATGCGGATCTGGTGCCCGGGCAGGGCGCGGCCGCAGGCCGGCACGCGCATGACGTCGGGCCCGCCCTCCTCGGCCGGCGCGGCGTGCGCTTCGCGCATGAACACGTCGCGGCGGATGGCATCGATGCGCGGGCCGCGCCCGAGCGGCGGGAAAGCCAGCCCGACGGAGCATTCGGCCAGGCCGTACACCGGCGTGATCGCCTCAGGCTGCAGGCCGTGCGGCACGAAGCGCTCGATGAAGGCCTCCAGCGTCGTCGGGCTGACCGGCTCGGCGCCGTTCAGGGCCAGGCGCAGCGAGGACAGGTCGAGGCCGGACAGGTCGGCGGCGTCGAGCTTCTTCGCGCACAGTTCGAAGGCGAAGTTGGGCGCCGCCGTCAGGGTGCCGCGATGGCGCGAAATCGCCTGCAGCCAGCGCGCCGGGCGGGCCAGAAAGGCCAGCGGCGACATCAGCACCAGCGGCATGGCGAAATAGAGGGAGCCGAACCAGGCGCCGATCAGGCCCATGTCATGGTAGAGCGGCAGCCAGGAGACAAAGACGTCCTCGCTGGTGACCCGGAACGCCGGGCCCATGGCGCGCAGGTTGGCGAGCAGGTTGGCATGGGTCAGCACGACGCCCTTCGGGTCGCCGGTGCTGCCCGAGGTGTATTGCAGGAAGGCAATGTCATCCGGGGAAGCACGGTAATGGGGTGCAACGGGTGCGGCCGCGATCTCCTCCGGCGTGACGATCCCGGCCAGGCTCGACACGCGGGCCGAGAGCAGCGCTGCCACCGTCTTCGCCTGCGGCACGGTGATGATGAACACGGCCCGGGCATTGTCGAGGATGCGCGCGTGGCGCTTCAGATGGTCCTCGATCTGCGCCAGCCGCGCCGGCGGGTAGATCGGCACGGGAATGCCCCCCGCCAGCAGGATGCCGAAGAAGCAGGCCAGATAGTCGCGTCCCGTCGGCAGCATCAGGGCCACCGCCTGCTGCGGCAGCAGGCCGCGCGCGGCCAGGCCGGCGGCAATGCCGCCGGCGGCACGAAGCAGGCCAGCATAGGTAATCGCTGCAGACGGCCCGTCCTCGCCATAGAGCAGGACATGCGTGCGATCCGGCGTGCGCGCAACGTGCCACTCCAGCACCTCGACCAGCGTGGCGGCGGCATCCGGCACCGCGAGCACCGCTCCGTGCGGCAGTTCAAGGGCCGCCTGCGGCGCGGCGGCGGGCGCCGCATGGCCGAGCACCCCGGAGCCGGAAGCAGGCACGAGAAAACGCAGCAGGTCGCGCGGCGTTTCCGCCTCGCCCAGCGCCGCCTCAGGCAGGACGGCGCCGAACTCGCGGCCGAGGCGCAGCAGCAGTTCGACGCGCGCCAGGGAATCCAGCCCGAGGTCGCGCTCGAGCCCACTCTCCAGCGTGATGGCGGGGCTCCTGCCGGGATGGGTTTCCTGCACCAGCAACCCGGTCACGCGCAGCAGGCGCTGTGCGGCATCCTGTTCAGCCGGGGAGCTCATCGAGCGTCTCGGCAAGGTGGCCGCGCTCGGCCCAGGAGAGAATCGA
>JAEHDO010000362.1 GCA_016880375.1 Betaproteobacteria bacterium
CCCGCCAGCCCGAGCTGATGAACACCCTGCAGACCAAGATGTTCCTGCTGGTCGGCCTGATCGACGCCGCGTTCATCATCGGCACCGGCATCGCCCTCTGGTACACCACTGCCAACCCGTTCCTGCCCAAGTAATCGGCCCTCGTCCAATTAAGGAGCGATTACCGTGAATCTGAACGCAACGCTGTTTGCCCAGCTGGTTGTGTTCTTCATTCTGGCGTGGTTCACGATGAAATTCGTGTGGCCGCCCATCATGAAGGCACTCGACGAGCGCGCGAAAAAGATCGCCGACGGGCTATCGGCTGCGGACAAGGCGAAATCCGAGCTGGCGCTGACCGAGAAGAAGGTCGTCGACGAGCTGAAGAAGGCCCGCGAGTCGGCCACCGAGCTGCGTGCCGGTGCCGAGAAGCAGGGCGTCCAGCTGATCGAGGAAGCCCGCCAGGAAGCGGCGCGCATCGTGACGCAAGCCCGCCAGGCCGCCGAGGCCGAAGCCGGCGTCGCCGCCCAGCGTGCCAAGGAGGCCCTGCGCGAGCAGGTCGCCATTCTGGCCGTCGCCGGCGCCGAGCGCATCCTGCGCAAGGAAATCAACGCCCAAGTCCACGCCGACCTGCTCGCCAACCTGAAACAGGAACTCAAGTAAGCCATGGCCGAGAACATCACCCTCGCACGTCCCTACGCCGATGCTGCATTCCAGCTGGCGCGGGCGAGCAGCGCGCTGGGCCCATGGCAGCAGGCGCTTGACCGCATGGCGGCCGTCGCTGCCGACGCGCAGATGGTGGAATGCATCAGCAATCCCCGCCTGCAGACGTCTCAGGTCGCGCAACTGTTCCTCGACGTCGTCGGATCGGTGTCTGCCGAACAGCAGAACTTCGTCCGCCTGCTCGTCGACAACGAGCGCCTGCAGGTTCTCCCCGAGATCCGCGACCTTTACGTCGAACTGAAGAACGGGCAGGAGGGCGTGAAGGAGGCCGACATCGCCTCCGCCTTCCCGCTCGACGATGCCACGCTGAAGAACCTCGTCGCCGAACTGGAAGCACGCTTCAAGTGCAGGATCCAGGCGGCGGTCAGCCTCGACCCCGAGCTCATCGGCGGGGTGCGGATCGCCGTCGGCGATCAGGTCATCGACGCTTCCGTGCGCGGCAAGCTCGCTGCCATGGCCACGGCGCTACAGAGCTAAGCAACCAGGAGTCAAGACATGCAACTCAATCCCTCCGAAATCAGCGACCTGATCAAGAGCAAGATCCAGAATCTGCAGCTGGCCGCCACCGCCCGCACCGAAGGCACCGTCGTCTCCGTGACCGACGGCATCTGCCGCGTGCACGGCCTGGCCGACGCCATGCAGGGTGAAATGCTGGAATTCCCCGGCAACACCTTCGGCCTCGCCCTCAACCTCGAGCGCGACTCCGTCGGCGCGGTTATTCTCGGCGCCTACGAGCACATCACCGAAGGCGATACCGTCAAATGCACGGGCCGCATTCTCGAAGTGCCGGTCGGCCCCGAAATGCTCGGCCGCGTGGTGAACGCGCTGGGCCAGCCCATCGACGGCAAGGGCCCGATCGCCGCCAAGCTCTCCGAACCGATCGAGAAGATCGCCCCCGGCGTGATCTGGCGCAAATCGGTGTCGCAGCCGGTGCAGACCGGCCTCAAGTCGATCGACGCCATGGTGCCGGTCGGCCGCGGCCAGCGCGAGCTGATCATCGGCGACCGCCAGACCGGCAAGACGGCGGTGGCCATCGACACCATCATCAACCAGAAGGGCAAGGATCTCTTCTGCGTCTACGTCGCCATCGGCCAGAAGGCCTCGACGGTCAAGAACGTCGTGCGCAAACTGGAAGAAACCGGCGCGCTGGAATACACCGTCGTCGTCGTCGCCACCGCCTCCGAGTCCGCCGCGATGCAGTACATCGCGCCGTACTCCGGCTGCACCATGGGCGAATACTTCCGCGACCGCGGCCAGGACGCCCTGATCATTTACGACGACTTGACCAAGCAGGCCTGGGCCTACCGCCAGATCTCGCTGCTGCTGCGCCGCCCGCCCGGCCGCGAAGCCTATCCCGGCGACGTCTTCTACCTGCACTCGCGCCTGCTCGAGCGCGCCGCCCGCGTCAGTGAAGCCTACGTCGAGAAGTTCACCCACGGCGAAGTCAAGGGCAAGACCGGCTCGCTCACCGCGCTGCCCGTCATCGAGACGCAGGCCGGCGACGTCACCGCCTTCGTGCCGACCAACGTCATCTCCATCACCGACGGCCAGATCTTCCTCGAGACCGACCTCTTCAACGCCGGCATCCGTCCCGCCATCAACGCCGGCATCTCCGTGTCCCGCGTCGGCGGCGCCGCCCAGACCAAGGTCATCAAGAAGCTCGGCGGCGGCGTGCGTCTGGCCCTCGCCCAGTACCGCGAACTCGCCGCCTTCGCCCAGTTCGCCTCCGACCTCGACGAAGCCACCCGCAAGCAGCTCGATCGCGGCCGCCTGGTGACCGAACTGATGAAGCAGGCCCAGTACGCGCCGATGCAGGTAGCGGAAATGGCCGTGACGCTGTTCACCATCAACAAGGGCTACTTCGACGACGTCGAGGTGAAGCGCGCGCTGGCCTTCGAAGCCGCGCTGCACCAGTTCATGCGGCAGGAGTACGTCGACCTCATGAACAAGATCGAAAGCAGCAAGGACCTCGATGCCGATGCTGAAAAGGCCCTCGACGCAGCCGTGGTCGAGTTCAAGAAGACCTGGGCGTAATCGACCGGATCGCTAGGAGCCAACCATGCCAAGCGGCAAGGAAATACGCACCAAGATCAAGAGCGTGCAAAACACGCGCAAGATCACCAAGGCCATGGAGATGGTCGCGGCCTCGAAGATGCGCAAGGCGCAGGAGCGCATGAAGGCCGCGCGTCCCTACGGCGAGAAGATCCGCCGGCTGGCCGCCAACCTGTCCCACGCCAACTCCGAGTACAAGCATCCCTTCCTCAGGAAGGCGGACGAGATCAGGCGCGTCGGCCTGGTCGTCATCACGACCGACAAGGGCCTGTGCGGCGGCCTCAACACCAACGTGTTGCGCGTTGCCCTCAACAACCTGAAGGAGTGGGAAGGCAAGGGCTGCAAGGACATTCGCGTCAGCGCCATCGGCTCGAAGGGCCTCGGCTTCATGCAGCGTCTCGGCGCCAAGGTCGTGTCCAACGTCACGCACCTCGGCGACACGCCGCACATGGAAAAGCTGATCGGCCCGGTGAAGGTCATGCTCGACGCCTTCCAGGCCGGCGAGCTCGATGCCGTCTACATCGCCTACACCCGCTTCATCAACACCATGAAGCAGGAGCCGGTGATGGAACAGCTGCTGCCGCTCTCCGGCGAAGCGCTGCGCCCGACCGAGCACGGCTGGGACTACATCTACGAACCGGATGCCCGCGCCGTGATCGACGACCTCCTGGTGCGCTACGTGGAAGCACTGGTGTACCAGTCGGTGTCCGAGAACCTCGCCTCCGAGCAGAGCGCCCGCATGGTCGCCATGAAGGCCGCCTCCGACAACGCCGGCAACGTGATCAACGAACTGCAGCTGGTCTACAACAAGACCCGCCAGGCCGCGATCACCAAAGAGATTTCCGAGATCGTTGCCGGCGCGGCGGCGGTTTAGCGATGTGCTATTTACGATCGGGCGAGACTAACGTGAGCGTAGTGAACGTTATGGCGAGACCAGATCGTATATAGCGGCGGTTTAACGAATTTATTGTTTGGGGAAATACGATGAGTCAAGGAACGATCGTACAGTGCATCGGCGCCGTGGTGGACGTCCAGTTCAAGCGCGAAGAGATGCCGAAAGTCTATGACGCACTCACCATGGAAGGCTCCGAGCTGACCCTGGAAGTGCAGCAGCAGCTGGGCGACGGCGTCGTGCGCACCATCGCGCTCGGCTCCTCCGAAGGCTTGCGCCGCGGCATGCAGGTGAGCAACACCGGCAAGCCGATCTCGGTGCCCGTCGGCAAGGCTACCCTCGGCCGCATCATGGACGTACTCGGCGCGCCCATCGACGAGGCCGGTCCGGTCGCCACCGAAGACCGCCGCGCCATCCACCAGCAGGCCCCTGCCTTCGACGAGCTGGCCCCCAGCCAGGAGCTGCTCGAGACCGGCATCAAGGTCATCGACCTCGTCTGCCCGTTCGCCAAGGGCGGCAAGGTCGGCCTGTTCGGCGGCGCCGGCGTCGGCAAGACGGTGAACATGATGGAGCTCATCCGCAACATCGCCATCGAGCACTCCGGCTACTCGGTGTTCACCGGCGTCGGCGAGCGCACCCGCGAGGGCAACGACTTCTACCACGAGATGAAGGAATCCAACGTTCTCGACAAGGTCGCCCTGGTGTACGGCCAGATGAACGAGCCCCCCGGCAACCGCCTGCGCGTGGCGCTCACCGGCCTCACCATGGCCGAGCACTTCCGCGACGAAGGCCGCGACGTGCTGCTGTTCATCGACAACATCTACCGCTTCACCCTGGCCGGCACCGAAGTGTCCGCGCTGCTCGGCCGCATGCCCTCCGCCGTGGGCTACCAGCCGACGCTGGCCGAGGAAATGGGCCGCCTGCAGGAGCGCATCACCTCCACCAAGACCGGCTCGATCACCTCGATCCAGGCCGTGTACGTGCCCGCCGACGACTTGACCGACCCGTCGCCCGCCACCACCTTCGGCCACCTCGACGCCACCGTCGTGCTCTCGCGCGACATCGCCGCGCTGGGCATCTACCCCGCCGTCGATCC
>JAEHDO010000363.1 GCA_016880375.1 Betaproteobacteria bacterium
CTCGCCGAAGATGCCGATCTTGCGGTGGAAGCCCTTGTGCGGCAGCGTGAAGCGGAAGGGGATGCCGAGCTTTTCCGGCACCTTGTTCCAGCGGTCGATGCCGCCCTGCACGTCCTTCACCCAGTCGTCGCGCAGGCGCTCGTTGAGCGCGGTGAGCGCCGGCACGTGGCGGGTGGAGATGCGGTCGCCGACCACTTCCATCACCGGGTATTCCGAAGTGTCGAGGCGGTGGTCGTCGCCGAGCTTGGTCTCCTCGTAGCGCCCCTTCAGGCCGTTGGTGTAGAAGGAGGCGGCATTCGAGGAGATCTCCGCGCCGTAGAGGTCGCTGGTGACGCTGTAATGGAAGTTGAGGTACTTCTGCAGCGTCGGCAGGTCGACGACGCCCATGGCGCGCAGCTTGGCCGGGTCGTCGGTCTTGTGCTGCGCCATCACCTCGCAGGTGCGCTGGATCATGCGGCTGATGCCGGACTCGCCGACGAAGAGGTGGTGCGCCTCCTCGGTGAGCATGAACTTGCAGGTGCGCGCCAGCGGATCGAAGCCGGATTCGGCCAGGGCGGCGAGCTGGAACTTGCCGTCGCGGTCGGTGATGAAGGTGAACATGAAGAAGGACAGCCAGTCCGGCGTCTTCTCGTTGAAGGCGGTGAGGATGCGCGGATTGTCGGCGTCGCCGGAGCGGCGCTCGAGCAGGGCCTCGCCCTCCTCGCGGCCGTCGCGGCCGAAGTGGGCGTGCAGAAGGTACACCATCGCCCACAGGTGGCGACCCTCCTCGACGTTCACCTGGAACAGGTTCCTCATGTCGTAGAGCGAGGGGCAGGTCATGCCGAGGTGGCGCTGCTGCTCGACCGAGGCCGGCTCGGTGTCGCCCTGGGTGACGATGATGCGGCGCAGGGTGGAACGGTACTCGCCCGGCACTTCCTGCCAGGCGTTTTGGCCCATGTGCTCGCCGAAATTGATCTTGCGGTCTGCGTCCTGCGGCGCGAGGAAGATGCCCCAGCGGTAGTCGGGCATCTTGACGTAATCGAAGTGCGCCCAGCCCTTCGGGTCGACGCTGATGGCGGTGCGCAGGTACACCTCGGCGGTGCTGGTCTTGTCCGGGCCCATCTCGTTCCACCAGTCGAGGTAGGCGGGCTGCCAGTGCTCGAGGGCGCGCTGCAGGGTCTTGTTCGAGGCGAGGTCGACGTTGTTGGGGATCTTCTGGCTGTAATCGATGCTCATGGTGTCTCTCCGTTGTTTATACGCGTTCCCAATTGAATTTGGCCTTGGCGCCCGTGCCGTACACCTTCAGCGCGCCGGTCTCGCCCACCGCATTCGGCCGGTTGAAGATCCAGTTCTGCCAGGCGGTGAGGCGGCCGAAGATGCGCGTGTCCATGGTCTCGCCGCCGGCGAAGCGCAGGCTGGCTTCCATGCCGGTGAGCGCGTCCGGCGAAAGGGCGGTGCGCTCCTCGATGGCAATGCGCAGTTCCTCGTCCCAGTCGAGTTCATCCGGCGTGAAGGTGACGAGTCCGAGTTCGGCCACCTGGTCGGCCTCGAGCATCTTGCCGAGGCTGGCGCGGGCGGCCTCCACCGGCGCCGCGTCGCCGGCGAAGCGCGTGGCGAGGCGCGAGAGGCCGTTGTTCATCGGGTAGAGGCCGAAGTTGGCTGCCGACAGGGCGACCTTCGGCGCGCGCGCGAAGTCGTCGTCGATCTTCAACATGAAGCTGCGGTCGGCGGCGAGCGCCAGCTCGAAGAACAGGCCGCCGAAGCAGGAGCCCTCGTCGAGCACGGCGAACAGCGAGCGCGAGGAGACGTCGAGGCGGCGCAGGCAGCGGCGCAGCATGCCGATGGTCTCGCGCACGAACCAGTTGTCCTTGAATTTCGCCATCGTGGCGTCGGCTTCCAGCACGGCGGCAATGTCGCCGCGGGTTTTGATCTGCCACAGGCCGACGTCGAGGTCGTTGGTGCGCAGCATGAGGATGGCGTCGTCCAGTTCGCGCGCCATGGCCAGCGGCCACCAGCGCGCGCCCTGGGTGAGGATTTCCTCGAGTTCGTCCGGCTGGCGGCCCATCGGCGCGGTGACGGTCAGCGTCGCCGTGCGGGCGGCGCGGTCGATCTCGACGTCGACGTGGGTGTAGTGGTAGCCGGTCTCGCTGGCGTCGCGCTTGAGCGGGGTAAGGGCGATGCCCTGGCCGCCGGGGCGGTCGGATTGCTTCGCGAGCTCGGCGGCACGCGCCTTGACCATCTCCTCGAACTGCTGCGGCTTGGCGATGTGGTCGACCAGCTTCCATTCCTTCGCCCGCTCGGCGCGCACGCCTTCCGAAGTGGTGCAGAAAACGTCGGCGAGGTCGCGGCGCATCCGGCGCTTGTCCACCAGGCGGGTGAGGCCGCCGGTGCCGGGCAGCACGCCGAGCAGCGGCACCTCGGGCAGGCTGACCGAAGTGGAGCGGTCGTCGATCATGGCGATCTCGTCGCAGGCCAGCGCCATCTCGTAGCCGCCGCCGGCGGTGGCGCCGTTGAGGGCGGCGAGGAACTTCAGGCCGGAGTGGGCGCTGGAATCCTCGAGGCCGTTGCGCGTCTCGTTGGTGAATTTGCAGAAGTTCACCTTCCAGGCGTGGGTGGACAGGCCGAGCATGTAGATGTTGGCGCCGGAGCAGAACATGCGCGCCTTGCCGCTGGTGACGACGACGCACTTCACCTCGGGGTGCTCGAAGCGGATGCGCTGCACGGCATCGTGCAGTTCCATGTCGACGCCGAGGTCGTAGGAGTTGAGTTTCAGCTTGTAGCCGGGCTTGATGCCGCGGTCTTCCTGGATGTCCAGGGTGAGGGTGGCGATGGGGCCATCGAAAGCCAGTCGCCAGTGGGCGTAGCGGGAAGGGTCGGTGTCGTAGGTGATCATCACTGTGCCTCCGGTTGGGTTGCTCGCTCCGTCCGGCACAGCAATATAGTGCAGGCAGAAGCTTTAAGTCGAAATATTGTACATATTCTGCAGCTCTTCTTGACTTGCGTCAACTGTTTTGTTTGAGGTGTCAATAATCGAGTCGGCCAGGCCGTACAGATCGTTGCGTTCGGCCAGGATCCGGCGCAGGTCGGCCATGGCCTCTTCGCGGCCGGTCATCGGCCGCAGGTCGCCTTGGGCGATGACGCGCTGCATGTGCTCTTCCGGGCTGGCCCTGATCCAGACCGTGTAGCAGGCGGAGCGCAGCAGCTCGTAGGTGGGGGCTTCGGTGACGAGGCCGCCGCCGGCGGCGATGACGACATGCTCGTGGTGCTCGATGATGCGTTCCAGGCAGCGCTTCTCGAAGCGGCGGTAGGCGTTCTGGCCGTAGAGGGAAAATATTTCCGAGCCGGGCACCCCGGCCTCGCGCTCGATTTCATCGTCGAGCTCGACGAAGGGCACGCCGAGGTGATCGGCCAGGCTGCGGCCGAGGGTGGATTTGCCGGCGCCGCGCAGGCCGATCAGCGCCACGCGCTGTCGCCGCTCCAGCGGATCCTGCTCGCCGAAGGCGCTGGTGAGGATGGCCTTCGCCTGCGTCAGCTTTTTCGGCGAGAGTTTCTCCAGGTACTGGATCAGCAGGGTCAGCTCGATCGGCTGGCTGTCGCGCTCGCCCAGCAGTTCGGTCAGCGGGCAGTCGAGCGCGGCTGCCACCTGGCGCAGGAGCAGGATGGAGATGTTGCCCTGGCCGCCTTCCAGCTGGGCCAGGTAGCGTTCCGAGACCCCGGATTTGCCGGCCAGCGCCTTGCGCGACAAGCCGAGGCGCGTGCGCGCATCGCGCACGCGGGCGCCGAGCTGCTGCAGGTAGGAATGCTCGCTATCCTGGGTTTCGGCGGATGCTGCGGAGGGCTCGGCCGTCATGGTTTTTCCCCCTTGGGTTCGGATACCTGATTGACTTGGCATAATGACACAAGATGATGCACTATAACACTTGCCATATTGTTTTTATGCATTAAACTGGGCAAAAGACACCCGGATGGATGAGAACTATACTGCAAACTGTTTTTAAGGGCCAAGCCGAAATGGGAAATATCACCGTCGAGGAATTCACCACACTGATTGCCGGCATTACCGGACGCCTTGCCGGGCGGACGCTGGACGGCGAAATGGATGCCTGGCTGAACGCCGAAATCCCGGCTGACGGCACGGCGTTCAAGCGCATCTTCGAAGCCTGCCAGGCGGCCATCGCCGCCGGCTGGATGTGCAACCGCGAAGCCGGCGGCATCAAGTTCAGCCGGGTCATCAAGCCCTGCGACGCCATCCACGGCTTCAGCGTCGACGTCGTCGAGATGAACGACTGCAAGGGGCCGCACCACCGCCACCCCAACGGCGAGATCGACATGATCATGCCGCTCGATGCCGGCGCGCAGTTCGACGGCCGCGGCAAGGGCTGGCTGGTCTATCCCGCCGGCCACGCGCATTTCCCGACCGTCAGCGGCGGCAAGGCCATCGTGCTCTACCTGCTGCCGGGCGGCGCGATAGAATTCACCAAATAAAGCCGGCGAACGGTACACACAAGGAGGAGAACATGCCGCAGCTTTCCACGGCCGATCATCGCGTATCGCCGCCGCGCGTCGCGGTGCCGCGCGACTACAACGCCGCCCACGACCTGATCCAGCGCAACCTGCAGGCCGGCCGCGCCGGCAAGACCGCCTTCATCGACGACGCCGGCGCCACTACCTATGGCGAACTCGCCGAGCGGGCGAACCGCTTCGGCAATGTCCTCGCCGGCCTCGGCATCGAGCAGGAAACGCGCATCATGCTGTGCCTGCTCGACAGCATCGACTTCCCGACCGCCTTCCTCGGCGCCATCCAGGCCGGCGTCGTGCCGATCGCCGCCAACACCCTGCTCACCGCCGGCGACTACGACTTCATGCTCGGCGATTCGCGCGCCAGCGCGCTGGTCGTCTCCGAGGCGCTGTGGCCGCAGTTCGAGGGCATCGTCGGCAAGCACCCGCACCTGAAGCACATCGTCGTCTCCGGCAAGGACGCCAAGGGCCGTCTGCTGCTGTCCGACCTGATGGCGAAGGCCTCCACGCAATTCACGCCGGCTCAGACCACCTGCGACGACATGTGCTTCTGGCTGTATTCCTCCGGCTCGACCGGCTCGCCCAAGGGTACGGTGCACCTGCACTCGCACCTGATCCAGACCGCCGAGCTGTATGCGCGGCCGGTGCTCGGCATTCGCGAGGACGACCTGGTGTACTCGGCGGCCAAGCTGTTCTTCGCCTACGGCCTCGGCAACGGCATGACCTTCCCGATGTCGGTCGGCGCCACGGCGATCCTGATGGCCGAGCGGCCGACGCCGCAGGCGGTGTTCAAGCGCCTGCTCGATCACAAGCCTTCGATCTTCTACGGCGTGCCGACGCTCTACGCCGCGCTGCTCGCCAGCCCCGAGCTGCCGAAGCGCGAGGCGCTGCGCCTGCGCATGTGCACCTCGGCCGGCGAGGCGCTGCCGGCCGACATCGGCAAGC
>JAEHDO010000007.1 GCA_016880375.1 Betaproteobacteria bacterium
ATCACCGCCGGGCAGATTCCCTCGGCCCTTTCCAGGCCCGGCAGGCCCGGAACCGTGACGCGGCGCGCCGGTGCGCCGGGACGGCCGCTCCAGAACCAGAGCTGGAACTGGACCGGCTCGCGTGCGACCGGCCCGCCGATGAGGAGGTATCCGTCGAGGCTGGGAAAATGGGACATGCCGCGTATTCCGTTGCCGCCGAGGTCCAGCTTTTCCAGGGTAGCGGAGAGTCGAGGCGCCTCGCCCGATTCGAAGATCGCCGCGGGATTGTCGACGCAGGCGACGAGGGCCCGGTTGTCGAGCAAGGGGCTGCGAAAGCCGATCAGCAGGCGCTGCTGGTCCGGGCTGAGGTCGAGCGCCTCGATGTTCAGCCCGCCGCCGGCCTTGACGTCGCGTATCCCCGCTGCGGCGGCCAGCACGGGATGCCTCGCCAGCAGGGCGGGCTTGAGCGCGTTCGATACCCTCGGCGCGGCCACGCGGTCATCCTCGATGCGGAAGCGGAGCAGCCTTTCGCGGGACGTCTTCTCTTCGCCGTCGCCATCGCGCGAGTGCGAGGTAATGGCGTAGACATGTCCGGACTGGTCGAGCGCGATCCCTTCGAGATCGTTCAGCTTCGGCAGGTCCTGCGGCTTCTGGCGAAGGGGCGTACTGGCGACGGCGCCATCGGCGCCGATCGTTGCCAGGCTGAACGGATGCTCCTTTTCGTCTTCCAGGACGAGGAAACGACCGTCGGCAAGCTGCTGGATGGCGGACGGCTCATAGAGGCCGTCCAGCGAGCGGAACAGGGGGCTGCCGTTGAGGGTCATGGCGCACCGATTATATCGGCGTCCTTCCGGGAAAACGCGCCCGGCCCGGCTCGCCGGCGCCTCGCCGGAAGCGACTTTTGCTGCCATGCAGTCCTGAAAAGGCTATGATCTTCAAAGATCCTCGTTTGCAGGATCGCCATAAATCCAACCAATCCAGGAGACACGCCATGGCCAAGAAAGCTTCGAAGAAATCCGCTGAAGCCGTCTACAAGATCGTCGAAGTCGTCGGCTCGAGCCCGACCTCCTTTGAGAATGCGGCCCGCTCTGCGGTCGAGGCGGCCGCGAAGACGCTGCGCGACCTGCGCGTCGCCGAAGTCACCAAGCTCGACATGAAGATCGACAAGTCCGGCAAGGTGGTCGCCTACCGCGCCCGCGTGTCGATGTCGTTCAAGTACGAAGGCTGAGCGCGAAGGCTGATGGAGGGCGGCGGCTGGGAACTGTTCGGCCTGGTGGTTCTGGCCGGCGGCGCCTGGCTGTGGCTCGACAGCCTCAAGGCGCGGGATATCGGCATCGCCGCCGCCCGCACCGCCTGCCTATCGGAGGACTTGCAACTGCTCGACGACACGGTCGCCATCTCCCGCCTGCGGCTGGCGCGCAACGACGACGGCCGCCTCCAGCTGCAGCGGGTCTATGCCTTCGAGTACAGCGATACCGGGGACAACCGGCGCAACGGCAGCGTGGTCATGCTCGGCCGGCGGGTGGTCGTGCTGAATGTCGGCCTGCGACTGCTGCCGTCGGAGCGGACGCTGCATTGAGCGCCGTGCCGGCGGCACTGACTTTCCATCAGCATTGCGCGCAGGACTCCACCGGCAGGTCCCGCTTCAGCCAGCCCGGCCCGGCGGCGCTGCCGGCCATGCCTTCCTTGACGTTGTAGACCCGGGTGAAGCCCTGCGCCTGGAGGAATTTCTGCGCGTGGCTGGTGCGGTTGCCGGTGCGGCAGATGAGGGCAATGGGCGCGTTCTTGTCGCCGCCGACCAGTTGCAGCACGGAGTTCAGCAGCGCCTCGGGGCCGCGATGGAAATCGATCCTGCCTGCGCCCGGCGCCACGCCGGTCTGGTGCCACTCCGGCGGGGTGCGGATGTCGATCAGCCTGACCTTGCCCGCGGAGGCCGCGGCAAAGGCATCGGGCGCGGACAGGTCGGGCTCGGCGTGGCTATCCCCGGCCGCCAGCGGCAGGATCAGCAGGGTTCCAATCAGGAGCAGTTTTTTCATATCCGGATTCCGGAAAAATCCGGCGCCTTTTTCGGGGTGACTGTCAGCTCCGCTTCATGACGCTAGCCGCGTGGCTGTGCCGGCGCCGGTGCAGCAGGTGGCCGGCGGCGGCGATCAGCACGATCGCCACCAGCAGCCCCCAGGGCGCTAGCCGGTCGAAAGTCGCCGCCCAGGCGCTCAGTTCGTTCAGCAGCAGGGCCCAGAAGCTGATGGCGACGTAGGTCGCAACCAGCACGACGGCGAGGTTCACCCAGGGACGCAGGCCGATGAGGAAGCCGATGATGGAGCCGACCACCGGGCCGGTCATCCAGAACGGCACGAAAACGAAGACAAGCAGGCCGGCGATGCCGAATTTTCGCACCAGGCCGCCGCGCGACTCGGCCGCCTCGTGCATGCGGGCGACGAAGGACTTCAGGGCGGGCAGGTCGAGCAGGTGGCGCCAGCCGAGGACGAACAGGGGATAGAAGACAAGCACGTGCAGGGTCTCGACCAGCATGTTGAGCGGCACGACCTGCAGGTGGCTCATGCCGCTGGCGTAGCCGAAGCTCATGCCGGCCCCCGGGCCGATCAGCAGATTCAGCCCGGTCATCGCGGCGTACTGGAGAATCCTGTCCGGGAACAGCGTCCAGCCGATGCCGAAGCCGACCACCAGCAGGCCCGCCAGGACCAGGCCGGCGACCAGCATATAGCCTTCCGCGCTTTCTAAGATTGCCCGCTTCTGCATGTCGTCAGGAAAATTGGCTGTTGGCCCTGTGCGTCTTGCCGCTGTCGCGCGACTGGATTCTACAGGGCGTCAGACGCTCCCGGCGCCCTCCACGGGCCGATTTTTCAGTACGGCCGGTTTTCGGCTATGCTGCCGCGTCCGCAACAGCAGGGGTGTCCCGATGACCTTGGCAATGTTCGTTCTCGGCCTGGCCACGCTGGTCGCAGGCGCACAGATCCTGGTGCGCGGCGCCTCCAAACTGGCGCTGTCGTTCGGCATTTCGCCGCTGGTGGTCGGCCTGACCGTGGTCGCCTTCGGCACCAGCGCCCCGGAACTGGCGGTTTCGCTGCGCTCCTCGTGGGGCGGGCAGGCCGATATCGCACTGGGCAACGTGGTCGGCAGCAACATCTTCAACGTCCTCTTCATCCTCGGCCTCTCGGCGCTGGTGACGCCCCTGCTGGTGGCGCCGCAGCTGATCCGCCAGGAAGTCCCCATCATGCTCGGCGCCTCGCTGCTGCTGTTCGCGCTGGCGTCGGATGGCGGCATCGGCCGCGGCGACGGTGCGCTGCTGTTCGGCCTGCTCGTCGCCTACACGGTTTTCCTGATCCGGCAAAGCCGCCGGGAAAGCCGGGCGACACAGGACGAATACGCGCAGGAGTTCGCCGCGCCGGCCGCAGCGGCCTGGGATCGCCACTGGGGCGTGCAGCTGGCGCTGATCGTCGCCGGGCTCGTGCTGCTGGTCGTCGGCGCCAACTGGCTGGTCGAGGCTGCGGTGAGCTTCGCCCGGTCACTGGGCCTCTCCGAAATGGTCATCGGCCTGACCATCGTCGCCGCCGGCACCTCGCTGCCCGAGGTGGCCACCTCGCTGGTGGCGACGCTGCGCGGCGAACGCGACATTGCCGTCGGCAACGTCATCGGCAGCAACGTCTTCAATATCCTCGGCGTGCTCGGCCTGTCGGGCCTGATCGCGCCGCAGGCCCTGGCCGTGGCGCCGGCGATGCTCAGCTTCGACATGCCGGTGATGATCGGCGTCGCGCTGGCCTGTCTGCCGATCTTCTTCACGGGGCACGTCATCGCGCGCTGGGAAGGCG
>JAEHDO010000364.1 GCA_016880375.1 Betaproteobacteria bacterium
CGCTGCTGCTCGTCGAGCAGGCGGTTGCCGACGGTGAAGGTGCCGGTCTGGTAGAACTTGATCTGCTGCATTTCCATCGTGTTTTCCTTATCGGGCGCCGCCGGCGAGGTCGCGCAGGATGTTCTCGGCCGAGGGGCCGGAGCGGCGCTGCGCCTTCTCGCGCTCGAGTTCGCGGTCGATCGCCGCCTGGTTGAGGTCGAGGAAGGTCAGCGGCTCCAGCTCGTCGCGCAGCGCCCGCTCGAACAGGCTGCGCAGGCTGGCCTTGGTGATGGCGCGTCCGCCGAGTCCGGCCACCACGGTGTAGGCGTGCAGCGAGATGCCGGAGAGCGCCATGCGCAGATTGTGCGAGACGATGCCGCCGATGCCCACCGCCAGCGACTTCTCGATCACCACCAGGCGCTTGGCGTGCGACAGCAGCTCGTGCAGCGCCTCGCTCGGGAAGGGGCGGAAGGAGACGATCGCCGCGGCGCCGATGGCGCAGCCCTCGTCGCGCAGCTCGTCGATGACGTCCTTGATGGTGCCGTTCACCGAACCCAGCGCGACGACGATGGTCTTGGCGTCCTCGGCGCGATAGGTGCGGATGAGGCCGCCCGAGTCGCGACCGAACACCTGAATGAATTCCTGCGACAGGCGCGGGATAAGCTCGAGCGCGCGCATCTGCTTGTGGTGGGCGAGGTAGCGCACCTCCATGAAGGCCTCCGGGCCGACCATGGCGCCGATGGAGACGGGTTCCTGCGTATCGAGCACCTGGCGCGGCTCGAACGGCGGCAGGTAGGCGTCGACCTGTTCCTGCGTCGGGATGTCGATGCGCTCGTAGGCGTGCGTCAGGATGAAGCCGTCCACGCACACCATCACCGGCATCGACAGCTCCTCGGCGAGGCGGAAGGCCTGGATGTGCAGGTCGGCCGCCTCCTGGTTGGTCTCGGCGTAGAGCTGGATCCAGCCGGCGTCGCGCATCGACATCGAATCCGTGTGGTCGTTCCAGATGTTGATCGGCGCGCCGATGGCACGGTTGCCGATGGTCATGACGATGGGCAACCCCAGGCCGGCGGCGTTGTACACCGCCTCGGCCATGAACAGCAGGCCCTGGCTGGCGGTGGCGGTGTAGGTGCGCGCGCCCGCCGCCGAGGCGCCGATGGCCACCGACAGGGCGGCGAATTCGGATTCGACATTGATGAACTCGCAGTGCTGCAGCTCGCCCGTCTTCACCATCTCGCCGAGCCCCTCGACGATGTGCGTCTGCGGCGTGATCGGATAGGCGCAGATCACCTCCGGCCGGCACAGGGCGACGGATTCGGCGATGGCGTGGGAGCCCTCGGTCTGCTTAAGCATGCTGGCTGGCCTCCTCGCGCTCCTTGGTGACGATGTCGTAGGCCTCGCGCGCCGCGGCGACGTTGCCTTCCGCCACCTTGCCGGAGAATTTTTCGCGGATGGCGGCGAACACCGATTCCAGCCGGACCTGGTCGCACACCGCCGCGAAGCCGCCCAGCAGGGCGGCGTTCGGCAGCGGCCGGCCGACGTGCTTCAGCGCCAGCTCGCTGGCCGGCACGGTGCAGAGCAAATCGGGGTGGAAGCCCTCGACGAACTCGCC
>JAEHDO010000365.1 GCA_016880375.1 Betaproteobacteria bacterium
GGCCCTGCGGGCGGATCGGCGGATAGGCAGGGTTGCCCGCCTTGAGATAGGGGCCGCGCTTGTCCTGGGCGAGGTACTTCAGCGTGAACTCGTTGTCGACGATGGCCACGACGATGTCGCCGACGCGGGCGGCGCGGCCCTTGTCCACCACGATGTAGTCGCCCGGCTGCAGGCCGGCGTCGATCATCGAGTCGCCCTTGACGGTGAGCAGGAGGGTGCGGCTGGGCGCGTCGACGAGGAATTCATCGATGGTGAGCGATTCGGCCGATGTATCGTTGGCGGCGGCCGGCAGGCCGGCGCGCACCGAATCGGCCAGCGGCCGGTCGAAGAAGCGCGGGCCGGGGGCGAGCCGCCGGTCCGGCGTCGTCTGCAGGAATCCCGCCAGCTTGAGCCGGCCGGCGACAGCATGGGCCGAGGACACCGAACGCAGGCCGAGCAGCCGCGCCATGTGCGAAAACGAGGGCAGGCTGCGGTGCGCGGCGAAGTAATCCTGCAGCCGGCCGAGGTAATCCGAATCGTGGGAAGGCTGGGGCATGGCACCTCCGAATGTTCATTCGCATCCTAACGAACGAACATTCGTTTGTAAAGGGGCCGCCGGAAAGCATGAATAATGGCGCCTCTTCCGGCGAACCCCAACAATAAAAATGCTGCTGCTCGAACTCGTCCTCCTGCTGCTGCTGTGCGCCGTGGCGCTGGGCTGGATCGCCCGCCACTTCAAGTTTCCCTACCCGATCGCCCTGGTGGTCGGCGGCGCCCTGCTCGGCCTGATCCCGAAGCTGCCGCAGTTCCCCTTCGATCCGCAGCTGATCCTGATCCTCGTCCTGCCGCCGATCCTCTACCAGGCGGCGCTGCTGACCTCCTGGAGCGACTTCAAGGCCAACATCCGCCCGATCGGCCTGCTCGCCATCGGCCTCGTCGTCGCCACCACGCTGGCCGTCGGCGCGTCGCTGAAATGGCTGGTGCCGGACATGCCCTGGGCGGCGGCCTTCGCCTTCGGCGCCATCGTCTCGCCGCCGGACGCCGTGGCGGCGACGGCCATCCTGTCGCGCCTGAACATCCCGCGCCGCATCGTCACCATCCTCGAGGGGGAAAGCCTGGTGAACGACGCCTCCGGCCTGGTGCTCTACAAGTTCGCCGTCGCCGCGGCGCTGACCGGCGCCTTCTCGCTGGCCGAGGCGAGCCTGCAGTTCGTCGGCGTCTCGCTCGGCGGCATCGCCCTCGGCATCGCCCTCGCCACCCTCTTCATCGCCATCCATCGCCGCCTCGGCGATCCCTTCATCGAGGTGCTGACCGCGCTCGTCGTGCCCTACGCCACCTACATCGTCGCCGAATCGCTGCACGCCTCCGGCGTGCTCGCCGTGGTGGCCGCCGGGCTGCTGCGCGGGCGCCATGCGCCCGAGATCGTCTCCGCCGAGATGCGCATCATGGCGCGCTCGGTGTGGAACATCCTGGTGTTCATGCTCAACAGCCTGGTGTTCATGCTGATCGGCATCCAGCTCTCCGACATGCCCGACAAGCTGGCCCGCTACTCGACGGCCGAGCTGATCGGCTGGGGCCTGTTCATCAGCGCGGTGGCGATCGTCGTGCGCTTCGCCTGGGTGTATGTCGCCGCCCTGCTGCCGCGCGCGCTGAGCGGCAGCCTGCGCGCGTCCGAACCGCGGCCGCGCAAGCGCGAGCTGGGCATCATCAGCTGGTGCGGCATGCGCGGCATCGTCTCGCTGGCGGCGGCCCTCGCCCTGCCAGCGACGCTGCCCGGCGGCGGCGCCTTTCCGCACCGCGACCTGATCGTCTTCCTGACCTTCTTCGTCATCGCCGTCACGCTGGTCGGCCAGGGGCTGACGCTGCCCGCCCTCATCCGCCGCCTCAAGGTCGGCTCGAACTGGAGCATCGAGGCGGAAAGCCAGCGCGTGCGCGCCGCCATCAGGGCGGCCGCCCTTGCCGCCATCGACGACATCGTCGCCCGCGAGAACGCACCGGCCGAGTGGGCCGAGCCGCTGCGGGTGGAGATCCTCGACCACATCGCGCTCGCTGCGCCGGAAGGCCTGGCGTCGAGCCCGCAGGCCGAACTGGTGA
>JAEHDO010000366.1 GCA_016880375.1 Betaproteobacteria bacterium
GAGCAGAACTTGCAGCCGGATTCGATCAGCGTCGGCGCGATGGTGCCGACCCACTTGCGGCCCTCGGTTTCCTTGACTTCGAGGCAGCCGACGCCGCGCACCTCGTTGCAGGCCACCAGGCAGCGGCGGCAGTCGATGCACAGGTTGTAGTCGCGGTCGTAGAAGGGCTCGTCCTTGATGACGGGCAGCTGGATGTGCTTGTAATTCGGCGTCGTCGCCGGGATGCCGATGTAGTCGGACACCTTGCGCAATTCGCAGGTGTGGAAGATCGAGCAGCAGCGCTGCTCGACCGGGTTGCCGAAGGAGCAGGTGGTGCGGCTGCAGCCCTCGCGCTGCGGGCAGGTGAGGCAGTTGTGAGGGTGGTTGCCGAGGGTCTTGGCGATGCGCTCCTGGCGCAGCTTGTCGATGGCTGGCGACCTTGTCGTCACCGCCATGCCTTCCTCCACGGCGATCGAGCAGGAGGTGCGCATGCCGGCGGCGCCGGCGATCTCGACGACGCAGAGATTGCAGCCGCTGTCGCCGCTGCCGCGCTGACAGGAAGGCGGCAGGTCGGGGTGGGCGCACAGCGCCGGGATGTAGATGCCGGCCGCGGTGGCAGCCGACAGCAGCGAGGCGCCGGCGGGCGCTTCGACCGGCTGGCCGTCGATGGTGAGCTTCACCAGCGGGCCGGGCGAGACTGCGCCCTGGGCGGGTTTCTTCCACCACACGACTGACTGAAGACTATTTCCCATGATGTATTTCCTCGCAACGACTGCTGCCCGCAGAACATGCAAAATAACACATAAATAAAAATCAAAAGGTATTAGAATGCATCGGCGTGATTCTAGGTTAGCTGGGTACCAGCCCTATTTGATCTGTGTCAAGAGGCAGCATAAAAACCTTGTTTGACTTATGTGTTTCCTGGCGCGACGAATCCGGATCCACAATCTGGAGGTTGGCACAGACAATGTGTAGTTCGCCTGGGAGAAATGCGGCCACAAGGCTGCGGTCCAATTTCAGGCAATCGGAAATTCCACCCTGTCCAACAGTTAGGCCACCGCTCCCTGGAGACTGACTTTCATGAGAATTACTCAATAAATACAACAAGTAAATGTTGCTCTCCCTGGATTCGACTGAAATCAACCAGGTGCAATAAATGTGGTTTTGGTTGACCTGGATCAAACCTCTATAGCCAAATGGTTTCTAGAATCGCCACAAATGCTTTATGGTGCATTAAACAGAAGTAAGAAGCATGATAATGCATATTTCAGAACGGCAGCGAGAACCGACCCGGCTCTCCGCCATATCGGGGGATCGACGATGAGTGGATTGTTTGACCAGTTCAAGGAGTGGTACGAGAAGCGCCACGATTACGCCCGCGCCTGGAAGGCACGCACCGGCGGCCAGGTGGTGGCGACCATGTGCACCTACACACCCGAGGAAATCCTGATTGCAGCGAACATGCTGCCGGTGCGCGTACTCGGCGCCCATGAGCCGCAGAACGTCACCGAGCCGCATATCTTCGGCATGTTCTGCCCGTTCTGCCGCGATTCGCTGGCGCAGGGCCTGCTGGGGCGCTACGACTACTGCGAGGGCGTGACGCTGACCCAGTCGTGCATCCAGTACCGCCAGACCTTTAACTCCTGGCGCGAGCACGTGCCGACGGTTAAATGGGATTACTACCTGCCGATGCCCAACGAAGTGCAGTCGCGCTTCGCCAAGGCCCAGCACTACGCCGAGATCAAGAAGTTCCGCGGCTACATGGAAGGCGTCATCGGCAAGCCGATCACGGATGCCGACCTGAAGGCCGGCGTCGAAGTGGTCAACGAGAACCGCCGCCTGTTGCGCGAGCTCTTCGAATACCGCAAGGAGACCAATCCGCGCGTAACCGGGGTCGAGGCGCTGTATGCTTCGCTGACCGCCCAGTTCGTCGACAAGGCGGAGCACAACAAGGAACTCAAGCGCGTGCTGGCGGAACTGCCCAAGCGCAAGAACGATCGCCCCGAGGGCATCCGCTTCATGACCATCGGCTCGGAGAACGACGACGTCTCCTTCATGGCCATGGTCGAGTCGGTCGGTTCCACCATCGTCATCGACGACCAGTGCTCCGGCACCCGCTACTTCTGGAACGAGGCGCGTATCCAGGACGACCCGATCGCCACCATCGCCGACCGCTACTGCGAGCGGCCGGCCTGCCCGACCAAGGATTATCCGGCGCACACCCGTTTCGACCACGTGCTGAAACTTGCCCAGGACTACAACGCCAAGGCGGCGGTGTTCCTGCAGCAGAAGTTCTGCGACCCGCACGAGGGCGATTACCCGGACCTGAAGCGCCACCTCGAGGCCAACGGCATTCCGACGCTGTTCCTCGAATTCGACATCACCAACCCGCTTGGCCCGTTCCGCATCCGCATCGAGGCCTTCCTCGAGACGCTGGGCGAAGAAGAGCTGTTCTGACCGGAAAGACAGAAGAGGAGCAACACGTAAATGGCAAATTATCCGACCGAGCAGCTCAAGTGCTGGAAGAAGGCCAAGGAGCTGCGCGAGCAGTACTACATCAACTTCGCCAAGGCCAAGGAGAAGGGCGGCCTGCGCTGGTCCGGTTCCGCCTGGGCGCTCGACGCCA
>JAEHDO010000367.1 GCA_016880375.1 Betaproteobacteria bacterium
ACATCAGCGTGCCTTCGGCGCGCTGCGGGTGGTAAACCTCGCGCTGCGGGAAGCCGTAGTCGATCAGTAGCAGGGCGCCGTGCTGCAGGATGCGCCCCCATTCGGCGACCCAGGCGCGGGCGGCGAGGGCGATCTCCGAGACGTAGGGCGGCCGGACAAAAGTCAGTCCCTGCGCCACGGCGAGGAGGGCGCCTGCGGCCGGCCGTTCGTGCCAGGCGAAGGCGCCGTCGTCCAGGCCGACGCCGCGTTCGAAGACGCCGTCCTCGCGCCAGGCGACGACATGCACCGGCAGCGCATCGAGCAGCTCGTTGGCGAGGACCACGCCGCTGAAGGTTTCCGGCAGGGCATCCAGCCAGCCGACCCGGCCGGCCAGGTGCGGCGCGCCGCGGGCGAGGGTGTCCTGCTGGCGCGCGCGCAGTTCGCCGGAGAGTTCGAGGATGTCGTAGCGCTCGGGCAGCGCGCCGCGGCGCTCGAGTTCCCGCAGCAGGCCGAGCGCCAGGGTACCGCTGCCGGCGCCGGCTTCGAGGAGGCGCGGTGCGCTGGCGGCCATGAGCGGAGCGACCTGGGCGGCGAGGGTTTGCGCGAACAGCGGCGAGAGCTCGGGCGCGGTGACGAAATCGCCGGCCGCGCCGAACTTGCGCGCGCCACCGCTGTAGTAGCCGAGCCCGGGCGTGTAGAGCGCCAGTTCCATGTAGCGGGCAAAGGGGATCCAGCCGCCGGCCCGCCGGATTTCTTCCTGGATGCGTCCGGCCAGCAGGGCGCTGGCGGCGGCGGCATCGGCATCGGGCTGGGGCATCGGCATGGCGGGGCCGAATGTGCCCGATTCCGTTAAAATTCGCAAACTTCGGAGGACTTGCCATGGGCACCAGCCTGCAGGACAAAACAGTGCTCGTCACCGGCGCCGCGCGCCGCGTCGGCGCGGAGATCGCGCGCGTGCTGCATGCCGAGGGCGCCAGCCTGGCGCTGCACTACCGTCGCGCCGCCGCCGAGGCGCAGGCCCTGGTTGCCGAGCTGAACGCCGCCCGCCCCGGCTCGGCCCTGGCTTTCCAGGCCGACTTGCTGGAAACCGATCATCTGCCCCGGCTGGTGGAGGAGGTTGTCAGCCACTATGGCCGGCTCGACGGACTGGTGAACAACGCCTCCAGCTTCTTCCCCACGCCGGTCGGCCGCATCGGCCAACGCGACTGGAATGATCTGATCGGTACCAACCTGAAGGCGCCCCTGTTCCTGGCGCAGGCAGCCGCGCCGCACCTCGCCACAGCGCGCGGCGCCATCGTGAACATCAGCGACATCCACGCCGGGCGGCCGCTGAAGAACTACCCGCTCTACTGCGCCGCCAAGGCCGCCCTGGACGGGCTGACCCGTGCACTGGCGCTGGAACTGGGGCCGCACGTGCGGGTGAACGCCATCGCCCCCGGCCCGATCCTGTGGCCGGAGGACGGTTCCTTCGATGCCGCCGCCCAGGCGAACGTGATTTCCCGCACCCTGCTCAAGCGCGGCGGCGACCCGGCCGACATCGCCCGCACGGTGCGTTTCCTGCTGGCCGACGCGCCCTACGTCACCGGGCAGGTCATTGCCGTCGACGGCGGCAGAAGCGTGGTGCTGTGAGCGCCTATCTGGAGAACGTCCTCGGAAGCGAGCTGGGCGAAAAGGAGCGCTTCGAGGCCAACAAGCTGGCCAAGCGCCTGCGCCGCAACGTCGGCCGGGCCATCGGCGACTTCAACATGATCGAGGAGGGCGACCGCGTCATGGTCTGCCTCTCCGGCGGCAAGGACAGCCACGCCCTCCTCGACATCCTGCTGCAGCTGCGCGAGATCGCGCCGGTGCGCTTCGAGCTGGTCGCCGTGAACCTCGACCAGAAGCAGCCGGGCTTTCCGGCCGGGGTGCTGCCGGCCTACCTGAAGGGGCTGGGCATCCCCTTCCACATCGAGGAGCAGGACACCTACTCGGTGGTCAAGCGCGTCATCCCCGAGGGCAAGACCACCTGCTCGCTCTGCTCGCGCCTGCGCCGCGGCGTGCTCTACCGCGTTGCCGGCGAGCTCGGCGCCACCAAGATCGCGCTCGGCCACCACCGCGACGACATCCTCGAGACGCTGTTCCTCAACCTGTTCTACGGCGGCAAGCTGAAGGCCATGCCGCCGAAGCTGGTGTCCGACGACGGCCGCCACATCGTCATCCGCCCGCTCGCCTACTGCCGCGAGCGCGACCTCGAGGCCTGGGCGGCGCTGCGGCGCTTCCCCCTCATCCCCTGCGACCTGTGCGGCTCGCAGGAACAGTTGAAGCGCAAGGAAACCAAGGCGCTGCTGCGCGAGTGGGACAGGCGCTTTCCCGGCCGGGTGGAGAAGATCTTCGCGGCCCTGGGGAACGTGGCGCCCTCGCACCTGGCCGATCCCCGCCTGTATGACTTCAGGCACCTGAAGGCCACCGGCCGGCCCGATCCGGAGGGCGATCGTGCCTTCGACCCCGAGGAATTTGATGATTCCGGCATTATTCGGCTTCGCGGCGGAGAGGGGCTTTGATATGATTCGCCGTCACAGGAAACCGGGGATCGCAGAGCCCGCATGAACGCCAAAGAGAGCAGCACAGCCGAACGCAATCTCTGCGTGCTTTTCGCAGACGTATCCGGCAGCACCCGCCTGTACGAGAAGCTGGGCGACAAGGAGGCGCTGCACGCCGTCGAGCGCTGCCTCAAGCGCATGACGCGGGCGACCGAGCAATTCAAGGGCCGCGTCATCAAGACCATCGGCGACGAGGTCATGGCGGTGTTCGACAGCGCCGAGGCCGGCATGGATGCCGCCTGCTCCATGCAGCAGCGCGTCGATGATCTTCCGCCGGTGCACGGCATCAAGCTGGCCATCCGCGTCGGCTTTCATTTCGGCCCTGCCATCGAGGATGCCAGGGACGTGTTCGGCGATACGGTGAATACGGCGGCGCGCATGGCCGGGCTGGCCAAGGCCGGCCAGATCATCACCACCGGCGGCACGCTCGACGCCCTGCCGGCGCTGCTGCAGCAGTCCACGCGGGAAATCGACGCCCTTACCGTCAAGGGCAAGGCAGAGGACGTGCGGGTCTGCGAGGTGATCTGGCAGGAATCGGACGATCTGACCATGAAGTCCGCCAGCGTCGTCGCGGCCCCGGCCGCCGCACGCCTGACGGTGCGGCATGGCGGCGACGAGATGGTGCTCGACGCCAGCCTTAGCGGCGCCTTCTCGCTCGGGCGCGATGCCGCCTGCGACATCATCATCAACGATCGCCGCGCCTCGCGCACCCACGCCAGGATCGAGCGCCGGCGCGACAAGTTCGTGCTGATCGACCAGAGCACCAACGGCACCTATGTCACCTTCCA
>JAEHDO010000368.1 GCA_016880375.1 Betaproteobacteria bacterium
ATCGGCCGGGGTGCCGGGGCAGTTGCTCACCAGCATCAGCATCTCGCCGGACCGCATGCCGTCGAGCACCTTTTTCGCTTCGAGGATCGGGCCGGGGCAGGTGGCGCCGCGCATGTCGAGGGTGACGTTGGCCTTCGGCGCCGCTTTCCTGCCGCCGCCGCGCGTGATGAGGTAGGCGGTGCGGCCGCCTTCCAGTTTTTCCGCGGACGTGACTTCGTTGCCGGTGTGGCGCGCCCAGGCGAGCAGGTCGTCCGGGGTGCCGGGGCAGTCCGAGATCAGCAGCATGGTCTGCCCGATTTCCATGTCGTCCACGATCTTCTTGGCGCCGATCAGCGGCGCCGGGCAGGACAGGCCGCTCATGTCCAGGGTGACTGCGGGTTTCGTCTTCATGTCGCCTCCAGAAAGCTTGATGGTCGTTGTTTGTTCCTAGTCGGCGCCGACGGCGACCACCGACTTGTGCGGAATGAAAATGCCGCAGCCGAGCTTGCGTCCCTCGCCCAGGCCGCTTGCCTGCAAGGCCAGCGACTGCGCCGGCGTCAGGCCGTGCAGCAGCAGGCTGAAGCCGTGCATCCTGCCCTCGGGCGTGCTGGCGGCATGCGCCTTGCCGGTAATCATCGTCTCCGGCAGCCCCACCGCCTTGAGCAGCGCCGCCGCCTGGCCGAAGAACTCGGCTTCGTCTTCGGCGCCGGTGCTGACGAAATGCGAATACACCGTGGCATACGGCATCAGCTGGCGCAGCCGGCCCGGCCCGACTTCCAGGCCGCTGCCCAGGGCGAGCCGGCTGCCCGTCAGGGCCAGTGCCTGCTCGGCACGTCCGGCCGTCAGCCGCAGTATGAGGCGTGCCCGCTTGCCGAGAAACAAGCTGCCGTCGGCGGAGGCGGTGCCGTGCAGGGGATGCACCCCGGCGGCGGCGTCTTCCTCCAGCCAGTCGAGCTCATCCGCCAGCGCGCAGAACAGCGCATAGCCGTAATCGCGCGGCAGGCGCTCGCAGCGGACTTCAAAGCTGACATCCACGATACTCATGTCTGCCGCTTCGCCCAGTCCTGCATGGCCTGGCCCCAGCGGGCCGCCGTCCGGGCGTCTATATCGAAGATGGTAAAGCGCTTTTTCTCGCGGATGCGGAGGCGAAGCATGGGCGTGCCGCCGGCAAGGTATTCGACCTGCTGCAGCTCGATCTCCTGTCCCCAGATGGGGGCGGTAAACTTGTCCAGCGTGGTAAGTTTTTCCTTGTCGTCCATGTTCGAGGCGCCACCCGGGGCGTTATATAAGTGTCTGTGGAATATGCCTTTTGCCACCGCCCCCGCCTATCACCGGCATGGCGTGCCGCGGCCTACTCCTTTCGGGTAGGTTTTGCCTACCCCCACGGAAGGGGGGCGATACCCTGCGGGAGGTATAGGACATCGCAGTGCAACATGCGTAATATCAGCGCCAACTTATAGAAGACTTGTCTGACCCCAGCAGCACCGACAAACCTTAGCACCGGAGACAAAATCATGGCGAAGAAACCGCACGACACGCCCAATCTCGACCAACTGGAATCGGGCCCCTGGCCCAGCTTCGTCACCGGCCTCAAGCGCCTGGCGAAGGACAATGATGGCGTGGTCGACCTGCTCGGCCACCTGGAGCATTCCTACCAGACCCGCAAGGGCTACTGGAAGGGCGGCACGGTCGGCGTCTTTGGCTACGGCGGCGGCATCATTCCCCGCTTCACCGAGATCAAGGACGACAAGGAACAGCCGGTCTTCAAGGATGCGGCCGAATTCCACACCCTGCGCGTCATGCCGCCGGCCGGCATGCACTACAACACCGACATCCTGCGCAAGTTCTGCGACATCTGGGAGAAGCACGGCTCCGGCCTGATCGCCTTCCACGGCCAGTCCGGCGACATCATGTTCCAGGGCAGCACCACCGAGAACGTGCAGAAGGCCTTCGACGAGATCAACGAGCTGGGCTTCGACCTCGGCGGCGCCGGCCCGGCCGTGCGCACCTCGATGGCCTGCGTCGGCCACGCCCGCTGCGAACAGTCCTGCTACGACGAGGGCAAGGGCCTGCGCACCATCATCAATGCCTTCCTCGACGACATCCACCGCCCGGCCCTGCCCTACAAGTTCAAGTTCAAGTTCTCCGGCTGCCCGAACGACTGCATGAACTCCATCCAGCGCTCGGACATGGCCGTCATCGGCACCTGGCGCGACAACATCCAGACCGACGCGGCCCTGGCGAAGAAGTGGTTCGCCAAGCACGGCATGAACGAACTGGTGAACGACGTCGTCGGCATGTGCCCGACGCGCGCCATCCAGCTGAAGGAGATCAAGGCCGTCAGCAAGGACGCCGCCATCTCCAGCGTCGCCGTCAACGACACCCAGGCCCTGGAAATCAACAACAAGGACTGCGTGCGCTGCATGCACTGCATCAACGTCATGACCGGCGCCCTGGCGCCCGGCAAGGACCGCGGCGCCACCATCCTGGTCGGCGGCAAGCGCACCCTGAAGATCGGCGACCTGATGGGCACCGTCGTCGTGCCGTTCATGAAGCTGGAGACCGACGAGGATTACGAGAAGCTGCTCGACCTGGCCAAGCGCACCGTCGATTTCTTCGCCGAAAACGCGCTGGAGCACGAGCGCACCGGCGAGATGATCGAGCGCATCGGCCTGGTGAACTTCCTCGAGGGCATCGAGCTCGAGGTCGACGCGAGCATGGTTTCCGCGCCGCGCACCAATCCCTACATCCGCATGGACGACTGGGACGAGGAAGTGGCCAGGGTCCAGGCCAAGCAGGCCGCCGCCTGATTTCCTGCCATCGAACGAACAGACTGACGGAGACATACTATGTCGCAACCTCAAATGCGCAAGCCGATCGAGTGCGGCGTGCCGGACCACATGCAGTACCTGCACCCGACCCTGCGGAAAAACTACGGCAACTGGAAAACCCATGACCGGCCCCGGCCCGGCGTGCTGCACCATGTCTCGCATTCCGGCGAGGAAGTGTGGACGGTGCGCGCCGGCACCCAGCGGCAGATGGACCTCTACACCATCCGCAAGCTGTGCGACATCGCCGACAAGTTCGCCGAGGGCCATGTCCGCTTCACCATCCGCAGCAACATCGAATTCATGGTCGCCGACGAGAAGAAGGTGGCCCCGCTGATCGCCGAGCTGGAGAAGAACGGCTTCCCGGTCGGCGGCACCGGCAACTCGGTGTCGATGATCGCCCACACCCAGGGCTGGCTGCATTGCGACATTCCCGGCACCGACGCCTCCGGCGTGGTGAAATCGCTGATGGACGAGCTCTACGAGGAGTTCATCCACGAAGAGATGCCCAACCGCGTGCGCCTGTCCACCTCCTGCTGCGAGATCAACTGCGGCGGCCAGGCGGACCTCGCCATCGTCATCCAGCACACCAAGCCGCCGAAGATCAACCACGACCTCGTCGCCAACGTCTGCGAGCGTCC
>JAEHDO010000369.1 GCA_016880375.1 Betaproteobacteria bacterium
CACCTCAACAAGTACGAGCGCGGCTTCGAGCGCATCATCGACATCTGGGGCGCCGACCACCACGGCTACATCCCGCGCGTGAAGGGCGCCATGCGGGCGCTCGGCCTCGACGACAGCCGGCTGGAGGTGGCGCTGGTGCAGTTCGCCGTGCTCTACCGCGACGGCCAGAAGACCTCGATGTCGACGCGCTCCGGCGAGTTCGTCACGCTGCGCGAGCTGCGCGCCGAGGTCGGCAACGACGCCTGCCGCTTCTTCTACGTGCTGCGGAAATCCGACCAGCACCTCGACTTCGACCTCGACCTCGCCAAGTCGCAGAGCAACGAGAACCCGGTGTACTACATCCAGTACGCCCACGCCCGCGTCTGCTCCGTGCTGGCGCAGTGGGGCGGCGACGAGTCGCAGCTTGCCGGCGCCGACCTCGCGCCGCTCGGCAACGAGCGCGAACTGGCGCTGTGCGCGCGCCTCGCCGAGTTTCCGGAAACGGTGGAAAACGCCGCGCGCGACCACGCGCCGCACCTGATCGCCTTCTACCTGAAGGATCTGGCCGGAGAATTCCACAGTTACTATAATGCCGAGCGCTTCCTCGTCGACGACGAGAGGCTGCGCGATGCGCGCCTGGCCCTGTGCCTGGCGGTGCGCCAGGCGCTGCGAAACGGCCTCGGCATCATCGGCGTCGGCACGCCGGAATCCATGTGAGGGAACAATGAACGCACGCAGGCAGTCAGGCGGCACCATCCTCGGCATTTTCATCGGCCTCGTCGTCGGCGTCGTCATCGCCGCCGGTGTCGTTTTTTACCTCAACAAGACGCCGCTGCCCTTTCAGGCCAAGGGCGCCAGGCCGGCCGCCGAGAAGAACGACGAGGCCAGGCCGGGAGCCGTGCCGGTCGTGCCGGAACCCTTGCCGGGCAAGCCCGGCGACAAGGCGCAGGAGAAGCCGCGCTTCGAGTTCTACAAGATCCTGCCCGGCAGCCAGGAGCCCGTGCCCCAGGCCGAGCCCAAGCCGGCAGCCGCCCCAGCGCCGACAGCCGTCGCGGAGGCGCTCTTTCTCCAGGCCGGCGCCTTCCAGAATCCCGCCGACGCTGACAACCTCAAGGCCCGTCTGGCGTTAATGGGAGTGGAGGCCAGCGTGCAGCAGGTGACCCTGGCCGACAAGGGGGTCATGCACCGCGTGCGCATTGGCCCCTATGCCAATCCCGACCAGATGGCCAAGGTCCGCACGCTGCTGGCGCAGAACGGAATCCAGGCCAGCGTTGTCAGAGTCAAGGATGGCAAGGACACCAAGGACGCCCCTAACTAATATCTCTGGAGAAATCATGCACTTGAAAAAATGGCTGGGCCTGATCGGCCTTTCCCTGGCGCTGGTCGCCGGATCCGTCGCTGCACAGGGCAAGCCCGCCTTCAAGCCGCTGGCCAATCCCCAGGCCGTCGAAACCGGGGAGAAAATCGAAGTGCTCGAATTCTTCTGGTACGGCTGCTCGCACTGCTACGACCTCGAGCCCTTCCTCAAGAAATGGACGGCGAAGCTGCCCAAGGACGTCGAGTTCCGCCGCATTCCCGCCGTGCCCACCGAGCGCTGGCTGCCGAACGCGCGCACCTTCTACACGCTGGAAGCCATGGGCCTGCTCGACAAGCTTCACGGCGAGGTCTTCGACGCCATCCACATCGACCGGGTGAACTTCAACGACGAGCGCAGCCAGCTCGACTGGATGGCGAAGAAGGGCGTCGACCGCGCGAAATTCACCGAGGCCTGGAAGTCCTTCTCGGTGCAGAGCAAGACCAAGCGCGCCGTCCAGCAGACCCAGGCCTACGACATCAGCGGCGTGCCGACCCTGGTGGTCGACGGCAAGTACGTCACCTCCGTCTCCATGACCGGCAGCCCCGAGGGCCTCATGAAGACCCTCGACGAGCTCATCGTCAAGGCGCGCGCCGAGCGGCCGAAGAAGAAGTAGGTCGGGCTTCAGCCCGACGCCGAGCGTGAAGGTCTTTATCACCGGCGCTTCCTCCGGCATCGGCGCGGCGCTGGCCGCGCACTATGCCGCGCGCGGCGCGCAGCTCGGCCTGGTGGCGCGCCGCGCGGAAGCCCTCGCCGAAGTGGCGCGCCGCCTGCCGGGCACCCCCGCCCTCTATCTCGCCGACGTCGCCGACGCGCAGGCCATGGCGGATGCGGCACGCGACTTCATGCAGCGCTTCGGCGCCCCCGACATCGTCATCGCCAACGCCGGCATCTCCGTCGGCACGCTCACCGAGCATGCCGAGGACATCGCCGCGTTCGAGCGCGTCATGCGCACCAACGTCCTCGGCCTCGCCGCCACCTTCCAGCCCTTCGTCGCGCCGATGCGCGAAGCGCGCCGCGGCCGCCTCGTCGGCATCGCCTCGGTGGCCGGCATGCGCGGCATTCCCGGCGCCGGCGCCTACAGCGCCTCGAAGGCCGCCGCCATCACCTACCTCGAGGCGCTGCGCGTCGAACTGCGGCCACGCGGCGTCAGGGTCGTCACCGTCTGCCCCGGCTACGTCGCCACGCCGCTGACGGCGGTGAACAAATACCGCATGCCCTTCATCCTCCCCGCCGACGTCGCCGCGCGGCGCATCGCCCGCGTCATCGACGCCGGACGCAGCTACGCCGTCGTGCCTTGGCAGATGGCGCTGGTCGCCCGCGCCATGAAGCTCCTGCCCAACCCGGTGTACGACCGCCTCTTCAAGCGCGCCGGCCGCAAGCCGCGCGGGCTCAAGCTGTAGAAGGCCGGTTTCTGCGATACGGCGCAGCTATACTGGGCGCGTACGCCGGGGCCGGTCTCCGATGACGCCCCGGGCAGCGAAACATCCAACAAGGTTCTCAGGGAGATCCATGCAATGAAAGTCGTCATCGTGGGGGGCGTGGCGGGCGGCGCGTC
>JAEHDO010000370.1 GCA_016880375.1 Betaproteobacteria bacterium
CGAGCATCTGCCTGCCGCCGCCGTAGTTGTGCCAGGCCAGCACCATGTTCGGGTCCATGCCGTAGGCCGGGCCCGAGCCCCACAGCGCCACGGCGGAGTTCTTGCCGTACCAGTAGGCGACCACGCCGTGGCCGCCGTCGAGGGTGCCCTTGGAGACGGCATCCAGGAGGTCGAAGGCCTTGACGACGGCGCCGGCCGGCAGCACCTCGATCTTGAGGCGGCCGCCGGACATGCCGTTCACGCGATTGGCGAAATCCTGGGCATATTCGTGGAAGATGTCCTTCGCCGGCCAGGTGGATTGCCAGCGCATGGTGATCGGCGACTGCGCCACCGAGATCATCGGGAAGCCCAGCGCGGCGGCGCCGGCGGTGCCGGCGGCGGCCTTGCCCAGGAAGGAACGGCGCGACAGCTTCTTTTCTTGGTTCTCGTTGCTCATGATCTTCTCCTCTGTGAGTGATTGGAAATGGGGGTTGCTGCCCCTCTGTTCTTCTGCACAGACAGTTTGAACCTAAACAATCAGACTGGCCATAGCCTGAAACTTAGGGATAACCCTTACTTGGCCTGTTGCTTCAGCAGGAATGTCAGGACGGGAGGAGTGACCAGCGTAGTCAGAATGACCATGATGACGATGATGGAAAACATCGCCTCGTCGAGGACGCCGAGCTGGCGCCCGGCGACGGCGAAGATCAGGCCGACTTCGCCGCGCGGCACCATGCCCCAGCCGACGACCCAGGGGCTGCTGCCGCGGCCGGCGACGAAGCCGGCCGCCAGCTTGCCGGCCACCGCCGCCGCGGTGATGCCGAGGGCGATGGCGACCAGCATCGGATCGGCCAGGGTGCGCAGGTCGACCTGCATGCCGGTGAGGACGAAGAACACCGGCACGAAGAAATAGCCGATCGGCTCGATCATGGATTCGTGCTGGTGATGGGCGTGCTTCTCCATCAGCGCACGCAGGTCCCGGCCCGCCTCGCCTTCGGGCAGCAGCGGCGCCGCCTCCTGCACGATGCGCGGCGTCTCGAAGTGCCTGAGGAACACCGGCTCGAAGAGCAGGCCCGCGGCGAAGGCGCCGATGATGGGGGCGAGGCCGATGACGTGCGCCAGCCAGGCGAGGAACAGCCCGGTGGCCAGCACCTGGGCGAAGAGCATGCTGGGACCGGCGTCGAGGCGCGCCAGCCAGCGGCTGGAGTGCGGCGCGATCAGGCGGCCGATCCAGATCGAGCCGCCGAGGAAGAGGCCGGCTTCGGCAATGATCCACGCCGTCCCGCCGAGACTGACTTTTCCCGACTGCACCAGGCCGGAGACGACGGCGAGGATCACCAGCCCCAGCACGTCGTCGATCACCGCCGCGCCGAGCACGATGCGCGCTTCGCGCGAATCGAGCCGGCCGAGGTCGCGGAAGACGCGGCCGGTGATGCCGACCGAGGTCGCCGCCAGGGTGGCGCCGAGAAACAGGTAGGCGTTCTGCGACAGTCCCGGCAGCAGCAACGGCCCGACGAGGAAGGCGCCCAGCGCGAAGGGCGCGGCAATGCCGATGGCCGCCACCGCCGTGGCGCGGCCGCCGACGCGCACCAGCTCGCCCAGGCGCGTCTCCAGGCCGATCTGCAGCAGCAGCACGATGACGCCCAGCTCGGCGAGGAAGGCGATGATCGGATCCCGGGCGATGGTCTCGAAGTAGTGCAGGCCGAACAGCGACAGGTTGCCGAGCAGCACGCCGAGCAGCAGCTCGCCCAGCACGGCGGGAAAGCCGAGCTTCTGCGCCAGCGGCGCGAACAGCCGCGCCGCCATGAGGATGAGCGCGAGCCAGACCAGGTTCTCGCCGACGACGCCGGCGCCGGCGGCGTGCGCGCTCGCCGGCAACAGCCACAGCAACGGCGCGGCACGCATCATTCGGCGGGGCGGATCGGACGGGCGACGGTGATGAAGGAGACGGTGCGCGGGTTGCGCAGGTCGGCATGCACCGCCTCCACCACCGGCGGGTTGACCGGGCGGTCGGCCTGCCAGCGGATGACGAAGCTGGCGCCCGAGCCGCCGGCGGACTCGGCGCGCTCGATGAACAGCTCCAGCGTCCCCAGCGGCGGCAGGCTGCGGATCTTCGGCACGAAGTCGCGCAGCAGCTTGCCCTGCGTGTCGTGGTAGCGCGCAGAAAGGACGCGGATCGGCTGCGCCGGATCGGTGTTGCGGATGCTCACCAGGGCGGAGAGCGCCGTCTTGTCGGGCAGGTTGCGGCTGCCGAGGTCGCCGTGCCAGAGGTCGGAATAGATGGGCAGGTAGA
>JAEHDO010000051.1 GCA_016880375.1 Betaproteobacteria bacterium
CTCGACGAGGCCGAGTCGAAGGTCTTCGAGATCAAGGACGCCGGCGCACGCACCACGGAGGGCTTCACCGCCATCCAGCCGCTGCTGGGGCAGGTGGTGGACCGCATCCAGGAACTCTACGACCGCGAGCATCCCTCGGACATCACCGGCATTCCGACCGGCTTCCACGACCTCGACATGAAGACCTCGGGCTTCCAGCCCGGCGACATGGTTATCGTCGCCGGCCGGCCCTCGATGGGCAAGACCGCCTTCGCCCTCAACATCGCCGAGCACGTCGCGCTGGAGTCGAAGCTGCCGGTGGCGATCTTCTCGATGGAAATGCCGGGCACCCAGCTCGCCATGCGCTTCCTTTCCTCGGTCGGCCGCCTCGACCAGCACCGTGTGCGCACCGGCCGGCTCAACGACGACGAGTGGCAGCGCATGACCTTCGCCCTCGGCAAGCTGCACGAGGCGCCGATCCACATCGACGAGACGCCGGCACTGAATTCCACCGAGCTGCGCGCCCGCGCCCGGCGCCTTTATCGCCAGTGCGGCAAGCTCGGCCTGATCGTCATCGACTACCTGCAGCTGATGTCCTCGGTGCGCGACGGCGAGAACCGCGCCACCGAACTGTCGGAAATTTCGCGCTCGGTGAAGGCCCTGGCCAAGGAACTGCACGTGCCGGTGGTGGCGCTCTCCCAGCTCTCGCGCAACGTCGAGTCGCGGCCGAACAAGCGGCCGGTGATGTCCGACCTGCGCGAATCCGGCGCCATCGAACAGGACGCCGACGTCATCATCGCCATCTACCGCGACGAGGTGTACAACCCGGACTCGCCGGACAAGGGCTCGGCCGAGATCAACATCCTCAAGCAGCGCAACGGCCCCATCGGCCAGGTGCGCGTCACCTTCCTCGGCGAGTACACGAGATTCGAGAATTTTGCCGCCCAGGGGTCGTACTGACTCAACCTTTTCCGCCCGGCGAACGTTAAACTTCCCGATAAACAGGGAGGTCTCACCATGCGCCGCCTGCTTCTTGCCTGCTTCATAGCGCTCGCCTGTCTGGGCGCCCATGCCCAAAGCCCGTCGACTGCCGTCCCCAACCTTGCCGGCAAGGTCGAACTGGTCGAGGGCGAGGTCACGGTCTCCGACAAGGCGAAAAAGCCGCGTCGCGTCGTTGTCGGCGACAGCATCTTCGAGGGCGAAGGCATCGCCACCGGCAAGGACGGTGAGCTGCACCTCAACATGGAGGATGGCGGCTTCATCGCCGTGCGCCCCAACACCCGCATGAGCATTGCCACCTACCGGGCGGAGGGCGACAACGAGGACAAGGGCATCTTCAGCCTGCTGCAGGGCACCTTTCGTTCGGTGACCGGCTGGATCGGCAAGTACAACCCGCGCAGCTACCAGGTGCGCACGCCCACGGCCACCATCGGCGTGCGCGGCACCGACCATGAGCCGCTGGTCATCCCGCAGGGATCGTCGGAAGGCGAGCCGGGGAGCTACGACAAGGTGAACGTCGGCGGCAGCTATATCCAGACCCGGCATGGCAGCATCGATGTCAAGCCGAACCAGGCCGGTTTCGCGCCCTGGAAGGGCCGGCCGGTACCGCGGCTCCTGCCGCAAGTGCCGGCCTTCTTCAAGGCGACGCGATACGAGCAGGTCATTGCCGCCCGGCACGACGTCGTCCACAAGGCGATCGACCAGCGCCGCATCGAGCGCCAGAAGGTATCCATGGATAAGAAGGTGCAGCTGGAGAAGCAGAAGATCGAGCGCCAGAAGGCCTTGCATGAGCGGCGCAAGGATCAGAATGCACAGCGCCGCGAGCAGGGCGAAGAGCGCCGCAAGCAGTGGCAGGAAAACCAGCAGAAGCGCCAGCAGGAGCGCGGCCTGCAGCGTGAGGAGCGGGAAGGGCGCGGCAGCAATCGCGAGAAACAGACGCGCAGCAGCGAGCGCAAACAAGGCCACGGCGCGCGCGGCGGCGGCAGCGGGCGCGATTAGGGCCGGTGTTCGCTAGAGCACTTCCGCGGCGTGGTCGGCCAGGCGCGAGCGCTCGCCGCGCATGAGCGTGACGTGGCCGCTGTGCGGCCAGCCCTTGAAGCGGTCAACCACGTAGGTCAGGCCCGAACTGCCCTCGGTCAGGTAGGGCGTGTCGATCTGGGCGATGTTGCCGAGGCAGACCACCTTGGTGCCGGGGCCGGCGCGGGTGATCAGCGTCTTCATCTGCTTCGGCGTCAGGTTCTGCGCCTCGTCGATGATGAGGTACTTGTTGATGAAGGTGCGGCCGCGCATGAAGTTGAGCGACTTTATCTTGATTCGCGAGCGGATCAGGTCGCGCGTCGCGGCACGGCCCCACTCGCCGCCTTCCTCGGTCGGCTTGTTGAGCACGTCGAGGTTGTCCTCCAGCGCGCCCATCCACGGCGTCATCTTCTCCTCCTCGGTGCCGGGCAGGAAGCCGATGTCCTCGCCCACCGGCACGGTGACGCGGGTGATGATGATCTCGCTGTAGAGCTTGGTTTCCAGGGTCTGCGTCAGGCCCGCCGCCAGCGTCAGCAGCGTCTTGCCGGTGCCGGCCTGGCCGAGCAGGGTGATGAAGTCGATCTCCGGATCCATCAGCAGGTTGAGGGCGAAGTTCTGTTCGCGGTTGCGCGCGGTGATGCCCCAGATGTTGTTCTTCTGGTGGCTGTAGTCCTTCAGCAGCTCCAGCACGGCGGTCTTGCCGCTGCGTTCGCGCACGATGGCATGGAACGGGCGCTCGCCGTCCTGCCAGAGGAACTCGTTGATGAGAAGGTCGGGGCAGAGCGGACCCTTGATGCGGTAGAGCGTGCGGCCCTCCTGCTTCCAGGACTCCATGTCCCTGCCGTTGGCTTCCCAGAAGTCGGTCGACACTTCGCGCGTGCCGGTGTACAGGAGGTCGGTGTCCTCCAGTACCTTGTCGTTGTAGTAGTCCTGCGCATCCAGGCCGAGGGCGCGGGCCTTGATGCGCATGTTGATGTCCTTGGAAACGAGGATCACCGCCCGCTTCGGGTGCTTGTCGGTGAGATGCATCATCACGCCGATGATCTGGTTGTCGGCCTTGGCGGTGGGCAGCGTGGTCGGCAGGGTGCCGTTGATCGGCTCCGTCTGCAGGAACAGGCGTCCGCTGGCAAGCTGGCTCGAGGGTCCATCGAGAGGGATGCCGCGGTCGATGCGTTCCTCGAAGCCGCCGACAATGCCGTCGAGGGTGCGGCTGGCCTGGCGGGCGTTCCGCGCCACCTCCGACATGCCCTTCTTGTTGTTGTCGAGCTCCTCGAGGGTCATCATCGGCACGAAGACGTCGTGTTCCTCGAAGCGGAACAGGCTGGTCGGGTCGTGCATGAGGACGTTGGTGTCGAGGACGAACAGTTTTGTCGAGGGATGCTTCTTGGCGTTCATTTCTTTCCTTGCAGGGATTTCACGAATTCGAGGACTTCGGCGGCGTGCCCCGGCGCCTTGACGCCGCGCCACTCGCGCCGCAGTACGCCGTCGGCGTCGATGACGAAAGTGCTGCGCTCGATGCCGCGCACCGGCTTGCCGTAGAGCACCTTCTGCCGGATGACGCCGAACAGCGCGCAGGCGGTTTCTTCGGCGTCGGAGAGCAGTTCGAAGGGCAGCTTCAGCCTGGCCTTGAAGCCCTCGTGCGACCTGAGGCTGTCGCGCGAGATGCCGTAGACGGCGCAGCCGGCCTTGTGGAACTGCGCGTGCAGGTCGCGGAACTCGCCGGCCTCGGTGGTGCAGCCGGGCGTGCTGTCTTTCGGGTAGAAGTAGAGGACGAGGGAGGTGCCGCGCGCCTGGGACAGGGAGAACGTCTGCTTGCCTGTCGCCGGCAGGGCGAAATCGGGTACGGGGTGGTCGACCATCATGTGCGCTTGCATTGTTGATGAAATCCGCGGCCGGCGCA
>JAEHDO010000371.1 GCA_016880375.1 Betaproteobacteria bacterium
TCCTGCCCGGCGACCCCAGCCCGGATGCGGCCGATGCGCTCGCCTGCGCCATCTGCCACGCCCACGCCGGCCAGGGCCTGGGGGCGCTGCCCACTGCCGGCCTGCGCCTGCGCAGCGGCCGCCTGCGATAATGCCGGCGCCGGACAACCGCCGCAGTTCCCGCCCTTCTCCAGGAGCCTTGCCATGATCGGCCGACTGACCGGCATCCTCGTCGAAAAGAACCCGCCGCAGATCACGCTCGACGTCGCCGGCGTCGGCTACGAGCTCGACGTGCCCATGAGCACCTTCTACAACCTGCCCGCCACCGGCGAGAAGGTGGCCCTGCACACCCACCTGGCGGTGCGCGAGGACGCCCACCAGCTGTTCGGCTTCGCCACCGAGGCCGAACGCAGCGCCTTCCGCCTGCTGCTGAAAATTTCCGGCGTCGGCGCGCGCACGGCGCTGGCGCTGCTCTCGGGCCTGTCGGTGGCCGAGCTCTCCCAGGCGGTCGCGGCGCAGGAGCCCGGCCGCCTGACGAAGATCCCCGGCATCGGCAAGAAGACGGCGGAGCGCCTGCTGCTGGAATTGCGCGACCGCATGAAGGGCATCGTCGCCGTCGCGCCGGCCGCCGCCGCTTCGCCCTCGGGCGACATCCTCAACGCCCTGCTGGCGCTCGGCTACAACGAACGCGAGGCGCAGGCGGCGCTGAAGTCGCTGCCCGCCGACGCCTCCGTCTCCGACGGCATCCGCCAGGCGCTGAAGTCGCTGTCGAAGGCCTGAGAGGCCGGCCGCCGGGGTACAATGCCCCAGCCCATTCGCCTGATTCTCGCCTTGCCCCGCATGGACAACAAAAAACTCGTCCGCATCGTCCTCGTCGCCCTGCTGGTCCTCGGCTGCTTCCTCATCCTGCAGCCTTTCATCGCCGCCATCCTCTTCGCCGCCATCGTCTGCGTCACCACCTGGCCGCTGTATGCCTGGCTGCTCGCGCGCCTCGGCGACCGCAACGCGCTGGCCGCCATCCTGATGATGCTGCTGCTGATGCTGGTGGTGCTGCTGCCGATGGTCTTCCTCGCCGCCAGCCTGGCCGACGCCGTGCCGCCCCTCGTGGCCAAGCTTCGCGTCTTCTTCGAACAAATCGCTGTCGCGCCGCCGGAATGGCTGCGCCGCATACCCCTCGTCGGCGAGCAGCTCGACGCCTACTGGCACAAGCTTGCCGAAAGCCGCGACGAGCTCCAGGGCCTGCTCAAGCAGTTCTATGAACCGGCGCGCAAGCTGCTGACGGCGATTGTCACCCTGACCGGCGAGGGCCTGCTGCAGTTGGTGCTGGCGCTGTTCATCGCCTTCTTCTTCTACCGCGACGGCGCGGCGCTCGCCGAACGCCTGCAAAGCGGCAGCCGCCAGCTGGGCGGCGAGCTCGGCGGGCAGATGCTGGAACTGAGCCGCAACACCGTCATGGGGGTCATGGTCGGCATCGTCGGCACGGCGGCGGCGCAGGCGCTGGTGGCGCTGATCGGCTTCCTCATCGCCGGCGTGCCGGGCGCCATGCTGCTGGCGGCGGCGATCTTCTTCCTCTCCATGATCCCGATCGGGCCGCCGCTCGTCTGGGGCGGCGCCGCCTTCTGGCTCTACGACAAGGGAGAGACGGGCTGGGCGATCTTCATGGTGATCTGGGGCGTGGCCGTCATCAGCAGCATCGACAATTTCGTCAAGCCGCTGCTCATCAGCCGCACCGCCAGCCTGCCGATCCTGCTCATCGCGCTGGGCGTCTTCGGCGGCATCATCGCCTACGGCTTCATCGGCATTTTCCTCGGCCCGGTGCTGCTGGCGCTCGGCCACGTCCTCGCCAGCCAATGGACCGAGGCGCGCCTCGCAGCCTCCCCCGACCGGCCCGGATGATCGAGACCGACCGCCTCATTTCCGCCGCGCCCGAGTCCTCGCAGGAGGCGCAGATCGAGCGCGCGCTGCGGCCGCGCCGCCTGGAGGAGTACGTCGGCCAGCAGAAGATCCGCGACCAGCTTTCCATCTTCATCGAGGCGGCGCGCAAGCGCGGCGAGGCGCTCGACCACGTCCTGCTGTTCGGCCCGCCGGGCCTGGGCAAGACGACGCTGGCGCACATCATCGCCCACGAGATGGGCGTGAATCTCCGCCACACCTCCGGCCCGGTGCTGGAGCGCGCCGGCGACCTGGCGGCGATCCTGACCAACCTCGAGCCGCACGACGTGCTCTTCATCGACGAGATCCACCGCCTCTCGGCGGTGGTGGAGGAGATCCTCTACCCGGCGCTGGAGGATTTCCAGATCGACATCATGATCGGCGAGGGCCCGGCGGCGCGCTCGGTGAAGCTCGACCTGCCGCCGTTCACCCTGGTCGGCGCCACCACCCGCGCCGGCATGCTCACCAACCCGCTGCGCGACCGCTTCGGCATCGTCTCGCGGCTGGAGTTCTACTCGCCGGAGGAGCTGACGCAGATCGTCACGCGCTCCTCGCAGCTGCTCGACGTCGAGATCGCCGCGGAGGGCGCCTTCGAGATCGCCCGCCGCGCCCGCGGCACGCCGCGCATCGCCAACCGGCTGCTGCGCCGCGTGCGCGATTTCGCCGAGGTGCGGGCGGAAGGGGCCATCACGCAGCCGGTCGCCGACGCCGCGCTGACGATGCTCGACGTCGACCACATCGGCCTCGACATCATGGACCGCAAGCTGCTCGGCGCCGTGCTGGAGAAGTTCGGCGGCGGCCCGGTCGGCCTCGACAACCTGGCGGCGGCCATCGGCGAGGCGCGCGACACCATCGAGGACGTGCTCGAGCCCTACCTCATCCAGCAGGGCTACCTGCAGCGCACGCCGCGCGGGCGCATGGCCACTGTCGCCACCTGGCGACACTTTGGCCTGGCCGCACCCGGCCAGAACGGCAGCGGCGAGCTGTGGCAGCCGCAGTAACCCCGTTGCGCCGCCAGGCGCGTTTAACCGGCATGGCCCA
>JAEHDO010000052.1 GCA_016880375.1 Betaproteobacteria bacterium
CGATTCCAGCAGGCCGTCGAGCATTTCCTGCGTGTCGACCAGGGAACGTTCCCGATCGGCGAGGGTACCGAACAAACGATTCAACTGGAGCGCGACCTCGGCCACTTCCCGGGCGCCCGCCACCGCTACCCGCGTCTCGCGCCGGCCCTCGCCGAAGGCATGGGCGGCCCGGGCTACCGCCGCAATCGGCGCCGAAATGCGTCGGCCCAAAGCGAATGAGAGAAACAGGGCGATTGCCAGCACGGCCAGGCCGTAAAGACCATGCCTGAGTGCGTTCGCCGCCACGCTTTCACGGATAGGCGCGACATCGAGGCCGATGATGGCAATCCAGTCGGTCCCGCTGACGGGATGAAACCCGTAGATCCGTTCCACGCCATCCAGGAATTGCCCGCTGAGGATGCCGCTGCGCCGGTCGATGATGGCCCGGGCCATCGCATCCCCGCTGCCGCTCTGGCCGATGTGCCGGTCCGGATCCTGCGAACTGGCGACGACCAGGCCATCGCTTCTGACGATCAGGAGTTTCGGCTTGTCCGGCAGTTCCAGCGAGACCACCAGGGATTGAAACCGATCCAATTCCGCCGCGGCAATCACCATCCCTGCGGCGCCGCCATCGCCGCCACGCATCGGGTACGCCAGCGGGAGCATCCATTTGCCGGTCGCGCGGCCCCTGACCGGGGCGCCAACCAAAATCCTGGGAAGTCCGCCTGTCAAAGCCAGCAGGGGCCGGGCCGCCGTCAGCCCCTCGACCGACTGCTCCTGATCGTTGCCGGCAAGACACACCAGCCTTCCATCCCGGTCAACCATGGCCAGGCCGGCGTATTCGCGGCGGATGGTTTCGATATCAGCGAACAACGACTTGCAGCGCGTCGGGTCAAGACTGCCCACTTCGACGCGGCGAGCGATGTCGCCGAGCCTCTGTTCCGTCCTGGCAAAGTAACCCTGCGCATCCGCCGCTGCCACCTTGGCGAGACGCTGGGCTTCGCTCCGGGCACGCTCAAAGCCGTCCCGGGTTTCCTGATAGATATCGTAGGCAAATACCAGAAACAGGGGCAGGACGGCAGCCAGCACCAGAAAATACAACTGCTGCTTGATCGGTCGGCCGCGGGCGTCAGCCCTGGAGGTCATCATCGGTCAGCCTCGGGTCCGGCAGGTATATTTAGCGGGTTTTTCCATGCATTCAAGACTTTTATTCGAGCATTCTGCCAGCATGTCGTGGTGACGCGCCTATTGTTTCCATCTGCAAGCATAATAGCCGCATCGGGAGGGCTCATGGATAATAACCAAGACAGGCAGGGCAAGTCGCTCGAGCTGCCCAAACCGGAGAACTTGATGCGGCTGGCGCTCAGCGACAGCGGTTTCGTATTCGATCCGGTGAGTGGCAACAGTTTTAGCGTAAACGGATCGGGCATGGCCATCCTGCGGCGACTCCAGCAGGGAACCGATCTCACCCGCATCGTTGCTTCCCTGTGCGAGGAATTCGAGGTGGACGCCCTGGCCGCCGAACGCGACGTGATCGAATTCGCCAACCTGCTGCGAAATACCTTCAGATGAAGCACGACACCGTACTCACCGTCGCCATCACGGGCATGAATGCGGTGCCGGACAATCCGGGCGCCGGCCTGGCAGTGGCGCGCTGCCTTCGCGAGGCCTACGGCAAGCGCATCCGCATCGTCGGCCTCGGCTATGATGCGCTGGATCCCGGCCTGCATCGCCGGGAGTATTGCGACAGCGCGCACCTGCTTTCCTATCCGGGCAGTGGCACGGATGCCTTTTTTGCCCGGCTGGCTGAAATCCATGACATCGAACACATCGATTTTCTTCTGCCCTGCCTCGATGCAGAATTGCCGTTGCTGGTGAATCTGGCACCGCGCCTGGCCGAGTGCGGCATCCGCAGTTTTCTGCCCAGCCCGGAACAGCTGGCCAGGCGCGCCAAGGACCGCTTGGCCGAACTGACCCGCGAGGCAGGGGTGGCCAGCCCGGAAACCCTCCCGATCACCCATGCCGATTTTTTCCACGATTGCGAACGCAAGGACTGGCCTTTCCCGCTGATGGTCAAAGGGGTCTTCTACGATGCCCGGGTAGCCGCCAACCGGGAGGAAGCGGAGATCGCATTTCGTGCCATCGCGGCCGAATGGGGGCTGCCGGTGCTGGTGCAACGGCGCATCACCGGCGAGGAGTGCAATCTCGCCGGCATCGGCGATGGCTCCGGCGCGCTGCTCGGCGAAGTCATGATGAAGAAACGCGCCACCACCAGCCGCGGCAAGGCCTGGGCGGGCATTTCCATCCATGACGAGGAACTGGCCGAAACCGCGCGGCGACTGGTCGCTGCGCTGAAGTGGAAAGGCCCCATCGAGATCGAAGTCATGCGCGACAACCAGGGCGTCTATCAACTGATCGAGATCAATCCGCGCTTCCCCGCCTGGATCTATCTGTCGCAGGGGGTAGGGCGCAACCTGCCGGCCTTGCTGCTGGCCCTCGCTCTGGGAGAGGCGCCGCCTGCGCTGCTGCCGCCACGACCGGGAATGCTGTTCATACGCTACGCGCAGGAAACCATCGTCCCGCTGTCGTCCTTCGAATCCCTCATGGTAGATGGCCGCTCGGAACTGGAAAGCGAGAAGCCATGAATCAGCGCACGCCCTGGAGCAAGCCCATCCTCACGCCCCATCGCCCAGGCGGCATGAACAAGTTCGGCGCACTGCGCCCCCAGTTGCATCAATCCGAACTCGATGGCGTGGCCATCATGCCGCTGCTGGAGCAGTACGGCTCCCCGCTTTTCATCGTCTCCGAGAAGCGGCTGCGCGAAAACGCCCGCCACCTGCGTCGCGCCTTTTCCACACGCTGGCCGAAAGTGCGTCATGGCTGGTCGTACAAGACCAATTATCTCGGCGCCATATGCAACGTCCTGCACCAGGAGGGTTCCTGGGCCGAAGTGGTGTCCGAACTGGAATACCGCAAGGCGCGAGCGCTCGGGGTGCCGGGTTCGCGCATCATCTTCAACGGTCCCTGGAAACCGGCTGCTGCCCTTGAGCAGGCCCTGCTCGAAGGCGCGGCGCTCCACCTCGACCACCTGGACGAACTGTTCGCTGTGGAACAGATTGCGCGGCGCCTCGGCAAACAGGTGCCGGTCGGACTGCGACTGAACTTCGACACCGGCCACACGGAACCGTGGAGCCGATTCGGCTTCAATCTCGAATCCGGCGCGGCGATGGACGCCGCCCGGCACATCGGCGCCAGCCAATGGCTGCAGCTCACCGGCCTGCACAGTCACATCGGCACCTTCGTCCTCGACGTGCGCGCCTATGCCCAGCAGGCCCGCATCATGGCCGAATTCATGGAAACCGTCGAGCGCGAAACCGGCTGCCGCATCGAGTATCTGGACATCGGCGGAGGCTTCGCTTCGCACAACGCCCTGCAAGGTCTCTATCTGCCGCCCGACCAGGTGGTGCCCAGTTTCGAGCAATACGCCGAAGCCATCGTGGCCGCCCTCACCGATGCCACGCGCGGGCGTGCCGCCCTTGGCAAGCCCCTGCCCGTGCTGGTCCTCGAAACCGGCCGCGCCATCGTCGACGATGCCGAGGTCCTCGTCACCCGCGTCGTCGGCGGCAAGCGCCTGCCTGACGGTCGCCGCGCCGCCATTCTCGATGCCGGCGTCAATCTCCTGTTTACCGCCTACTGGTACAACCACGACGTGCGGCCCCTGCAGCCTTCCGAAGGGCTCGCCGAGGAAACCGTCCTTTACGGGCCGCTTTGCATGAACATCGACACGGTCCGCGCCTCCGTCATGCTGCCCCCGCTCAACCTCGGCGACGCCCTGCTGATTTCCCCCGTAGGCGCCTACAACAACACGCAGTGGATGCAGTTCATCCAGAGTCGCCCGGCGGTGGTGATGGTGATGCAGGACGGATCGATCGAGCCGGTCCGCCTGGCCGAGACCCTGCAGACCCTGACCGATCCGGAGCGTGTGCCGGAGGCGTTGCGCGCGCCATTTCCCAACCCGTCACCTTCACGATGACCGGCCTGCCGACTGCCGAGTTTTCCGTCGTCCACCTGGCGCGTTCCCTGGCCAAGACCTATGCCGCCGTCTTCTTTTGTCACTCGCCCTGGATCGGCGCATGGTTTGCCGCCCTCACCTGGTGGACGCCCCGGGCTGCGCTGGGCGGTCTGACGGGCCTGTTCGCCGCTGCATTGTGGGCGCGCCTTTTCCAACTCCCGACCAGCGGCCGGCTGCATCTGGTCAATGGCCTGCTGTGCGGGCTGGTCATCGGCGCCTTCCACTCCATAGACGGCGCGTACTTCCTCTGGATCATTCTTGCCGCACTGTTTTCCACGCTGCTGGCGCATTGGCTCGCTGCCCTGTTCTGGAAAACCACCCGCCTGCCGGTGCTCAGCCTGCCCTTTGTCCTTGCCTGCTGGGCGGTCTTCCTGGCCTGGCAGGTCAACGCCCCGTCGGCCCTGCCGGTCAGCGCCTTGGCGGTCAGCGAACCCCTGCTGCCCTGGCCCTGGCTGGACAGCTTCTTCGTTTCTCTCGGCTGGCTCCTGCTGATTCCCTATCCCGCCGCAGGCGCGCTCGTTTTCGCCGGCATCCTGGCGGCGTCACGCTACCTGGCCCTGCTGGCGGCCGCAGGCTATGCGACGGGGGTCCTCACCGTGCACCTGCTCGGGGGCAACGATGCCAGCTCGCTCGCCTTCAATTTTTCCCTGGTCGCAATGGCGCTGGGAGGCTTCTTCGCCGTTCCCGGCCGCGCCAGCTTTCTCACGGCGCTGGCCGGCAGTGCGCTGGCGGGCTGGCTGGCAATCGCGTTCGAAGTGCTGCTGCAGCCCCTGCATCTGCTCCTGCTGACGACACCTTTCCTGGGAGCCGCTTACCTGATGCTCGGCAGCCTTGGCGCGCGCCTGGCATCCCGTCAGCCGGTGCTGGTGCTGGACAACCCTTTCTCGCCGGAAATCAACCTCGAGCGCTCACGGCTGGCAGAGGCGCGGGGCGGCACCGCAGACAGTCTGCCTTTGCAGCTGCCATTCCATGGCGAATGGCGTATCACGCAGGGTTTCGACGGGCCGCACACGCACAAGCAGCCCTGGCAGCATGCGCTCGATTTCGACATCGCGGAGAACGGCCGCAACCATGGCGGCAATGGCACCTTGCGGGAGGATTACTTCTGCTTCGGCGCGCCCGTTCTGGCCCCGGCCGCAGGACAGATCGTGCGGCTATGCGACGATCTCGCCGACACGCTGCCAGGTGAAGTCGACATCGCCAACAACTGGGGGAACTTCATCCTGCTGCGTGCCGGCGGCCTGCATGTGCTGCTCGCCCATCTCAAGCGTGGCAGCATCAAGGTATGCATCGGCGAATGGGTGACGGCCGGGCAGCAAGTGGCCGCCTGCGGCAGTTCGGGCCGGTCGCCAGAACCGCATCTGCACCTACAGGCGCAGCGCGACGACGAGCTGGGCAGTCCGACACGCCCCTTCCACCTGACCAACGTCCTGATTCGAAACGCCATGCACGCCCGCGAGTTCCGGCTCTTCCATCTGCCCAGGCAGGGCGAGGAGGTCAGCACGGCTCTCAGCGACGAGCGGCTTGCCTCGGCGATGCGGCTGTCGCGCGACAAGGCCCTCGCCTACCATCTGCGCGGGCCTGACGGCGACACGGAGGTCGCCACGCTGCGCGCCAAGCTCACCCTGCTTGGCCAATCCCGCCTCGAAACCGGCAGGGGCGCCTCGGCGGCTTATGTGGAAACTGCCGCCGTCCTCGGTTTCTACGACCGGAACGCACGCCGCGACCCCATGCTCGACCTGTGGCTGCTGGCCCTCGGCCTGACGCCGCTCTCGGCGATTGCCGACCAGTGGCACGACCGTCCGCCCGCGCGCCTCCTGCCGCTCTCGGCCGGAGAGCGCCTGCTCTGCGACCTGCTACATCCCCTCGGCGCCAGCTGCGACAGCGACTACCGGCGCAAATGGGATGAACCGAGCGGCGCCTGGATACAGGAAGGCGTGCATGTCCTGCGACTCGCGCCCGGCCTGGTCTGGCACTATGAGACCCGGGCCTGGATCGAACCGGGGGTCGGCATCCGGCGCTTGAACCTCGGTGCACCCGGGAGGCGCTGGGAAGCCGAACTGCAGGAAGCCTCCGGTGGCAACCCTTGAAGCAGACAACACGCAATACGAAATCGTGCAAAGGAGAAGCAAGATGACGACGCTACAACGCCTGCTCGCCCAAACCGCCGTGGCCCTGGCTGCCCTGCTGCTGACGCCCCTGGCCGGAGCGCAACCGGATCCCTGGTCGGAATCGTACCGGCTGGAATACGTCGGCAAGTATGCGGATGCGCTCGGCCTGATCGAGCCAATTGCCAATCGCCAGCCCGTCAACGAATTCGCCATCATGCGCACGGCCTGGCTGCTGCACCTGCAGGGCAAGTACGCCGAATCGGAAAAGCGCTACCAGCGCGCGGCCGAAGTCAACCCGCGCTCCCTCGAGACCCGACTTGGCATCATGCTGCCGCAGATGGCGCTCTACCGCTGGAACGACGCCATCCAGACCGGCAGAAAGGTGCTGGCCGAAAGCCCGTGGAACTACACCGCCCATGTCCGCATCATGGTCTGCGAAGAGGCGCTTTCGCGCTGGGAGGACCTGTCGAAGCATGCCGCAGAAGTCTCGGCGCGCTATCCCGCCGACGCCACGCTGCTGGTGTATTGGGCGCGCGCCGAGGCCGCCCTGAAGCGCACCCGCAAGGCCAAGGAACTCTACGCCCAGGTGCTCGAGCGCGTTCCCGGCCACATCGAGGCCAGCACCTACATCAGGCATGTACCCTGATCAGGGCATCAGCCAGTAATTCACCAGTTCGTGGATTTCGTGGTTGTAGCGGCTGCCGCCGGACGTGTCCCGATATTCATAGCGGACGGCATTGCGAACCTGCGGCGCATACCATAGCGTATCCTCGATGCGGCCGGTCCAGTTGTACTCGAGGTTTTGCGCCCGGTAAGGGC
>JAEHDO010000372.1 GCA_016880375.1 Betaproteobacteria bacterium
GCCGATCTCAAGTTCGACCTCGTGCAGGAACTCGAGCGCCAGCGCCAGATCCTGCTGTCCTTTCGCAACAATCCCGACATCTCCGAGGCCGCACTCTCAGGCGCGCTCTACGAGATCGAGCAGGCCTCGGCGGCACTGCTCAACATGCAGGGCAGGATCGGGCACTACCTGCGAGAGAACGACTGGCTGATGAGCATCAAGAGCCGCGCCTCGATCCCCGGCGGCGTGTGCGAATTCGACCTGCCCACCTACCACTACTGGCTGCACTGCGATCCGGCTGCGCGCCAGCGCGACCTGGCCGGCTGGCTCAATCCGATGCTGCCGATCCGCGACGGCCTGTCGATCGTGCTGCGCCTGCTGCGCGCCTCCGGCCGCCAGGAAGAGCAGGTCGCGCAGCATGGCGCCTATCAGCTCATGCTCGGCGGCCGCACGGCGCAGATGGTGCGCCTGCGCGTCCGGCGCAGCGAGCCCTACGTGCCCGAAATCAGCGCCAACAAGTACGCCCTCAACATCCGCTTCACCACCCCCGGCACGGACGCGCGTCCGCGCCAGGCCGACAGCGACGTCGTCTTCGAGATGACCTTCTGCAACCTGTAGGTTTCGTCCGGCCCGAATCGTGACGCAGCCTCCCGCTCCGCGCGTCGTCATCTGCCCAACCTGCGGCAAGCCGGTGCCATGGCTTCCCGAAAGCGCCTTCCGCCCCTTCTGTTCCGAGCGCTGCCGCAACATCGACCTGGGCGCCTGGGCGGCGGAGGAATATCGCGTACCCGAGCAGGAACAACCCCTCTCCGACGATCAGCAGTAGTCCCATGCCGCGCGTATGGCGGCGATGCCGTGCGCGCCGGCCTGCTGTGCGGCTTCCACATCATCCCGCCACATGCCGCCGAGGGCGAACACCGGCAGGGAGATGTTTTCCAGCAGCTGCGCGCAGCGCGCCCAGCCGAGGGCGCTCAAACCGGGATGGCTCGCCGTCTCGCGCACCGGTCCCAGCACGGCGAAATCCAGTTCCAGTGCAGCGGCGCGCGCGAGTTCCGGCGCGTTGTGGCAGGAGGCAGCCACCAGCGGCAGGTCGGGCCGCTGCTCCAACTGCATGAGCTGGGTGCAGGGCAGGTGCACGCCGTCGGCGCCGGCATGATTGGCCAAAGCGATGTCGCCATTCACCAGCACGCGCGCGCCGTGCGCGTGCGCCAGCCGCGTCGCCTCGCGCGCGAAGCGCTCGCGCGCTTCGACCGTGAGCCGCGGCTCGCGGATCTGCAGCAGGCGCAGTCCGCCGGCCAGCGCGCGCTCGAGCTTTTCCAGCTGCGCCGTGATGCCGACCTCGCCGGCATGGGTGATGCCGTAGAAGTCCGGCAAAGTCAGTCCCCGCAATACGGCGATGTTGGCGGGCAGCATGGGCTCGACGTCGACCCGGTCGGCGTGCTTCCAGGCCAGCGCGTCGTGGTGGATGTCGCGGATCTCGCCGTGCCAGCCGGCGACGCGAAAAAAATGCAGCCGCACGTGGGCGTGAGGATAGACGAACTCGCGCGTGATCCACGGGGTGTAGCGGTCCGCCTCGATGCCGAGTTCCTCGTGCAGCTCGCGCACCAGCGCCTGCGCCGCGGTTTCGCCCGGCTCGACCTTGCCGCCGGGAAACTCCCAGTAGCCCGCATACGGCTTGCCCTCGGGCCGCCGGCCGAGGAGGAAGCTGCCGTCGGGCTTCAGGATGACGGCCGCCGCCGCCTCGACAATGCTCACTTTTTTGTGCCGCCGTGCTGTCCCGCGTAATCGCGGGCGAACTGCCAGGCGACGCGGCCGCTGCGCGAGCCGCGCATCAGTGCCCACAGCAGCGCTTCCTCGCGCGCGGCGGCGACGGCGGCGGCCGGTACGCCGTACTCGCGCAGCCAGTGCGCGGCGATGGCGAGGTATTCGTCCTGGTCGAAGGGATAGAAGGACAGCCACAGGCCGAAGCGCTCGGAGAGCGAGATCTTCTCCTCGGTGGTCTCGCCCGGATGGATCTCGCCATCGATGTGCTTCGTCTCCAGGTTCTCGTCCATGTACTCCGGCATCAGGTGGCGGCGGTTCGAGGTGGCGTAGAGCAGGACGTTGTCCGGCGTGCTCGCCACCGAGCCGTCGAGGATGCTCTTCAGCGCCTTGTAGCCGGGCTCGCTGGCCTCGAAGGAGAGGTCGTCGCAGAAGACGATGAAGCGCTCGCTGCGCCCGGCGATCAGGTCAACGATGTCCGGCAAGTCGATGAGGTCGTGCTTGTCCACCTCGATCAGGCGCAGCCCCTTGGCCGCGTACTGGTTGAGCAGCGCCTTCACCAGCGAGCTCTTGCCGGTGCCGCGCGCGCCGGTGAGCAGCGCGTTGTTGGCGCTCCTGCCGTCGACGAACTGGCGCGTGTTCTGCTCGATGCGCTGCTTCTGCTCGTCGACGTTGCGCAGGTCCTTCAGGCGGATGCGGTGCGGCCGGGCCACCGGCTCGAGGTGGCCGTGGCCGCCGCGCTTGCGCCAGCGGAAGGCGGTCGAGGCTTTCCAGTCGGGGGCATTCGCCGGCGGCGGCAGCAGGGATTCGATGCGTTCGAGCAACGCCTCGGCGCGGGAGATCAGTCGGGAAAGATCGTTCATTGCGATTGCTATACTTGCGGGAACTCCGACTTTAGCGAAATTCATGACATCACGCCAACTCGCCTCCGTGCTGGGTGCCCTGCTGTTCCTTGCCGGCTGTGCCATTCAGCCGGTTGCCATGACCAAACCCGAAGCGCCATGCGCCTGCCCGGTCTGCCCGGTGTGTCCCGCCGTCGCGCCGCCGAAACCCCCGGCAAAGCCGCTGCAGGAAGCGCGCTGGGAAGAAGTCAAGGGCTGGAACGACGACAACCTCGCCGAGGCGCACAGCGCGCTGCTTGCCTCCTGCGGCGTACTGGTAAAGCAGCCAGTGTGGCGCACGGTGTGCGAGGAGGCGCGCGCGCTGCCGGCGGAGAACGCCGCCCTGCGCGCCTTCTTCGAGGCGCGCTTCCGCCCCTGGCGGGTGGTGAATCCGGACGAGTCGCGCGAGGGCCTCGTCACCGGCTACTACGAGCCGCTGCTGCGCGGCAACCGCGAGCGGAGCAAATCTTTCGCCCACGCCATCTACGGCGTGCCCGACGACCTGCTTGTGGTGGACCTCGGCGAGCTCTATCCGGAGCTGAAGAACTTCCGCCTGCGCGGCCGCCTCGACGGACGCCGTGTGGTGCCCTACTGGTCGCGCGCCGAGCTCACACCGCAGGCGCCGGCGCTGGCCGGCAAGGCCCTGCTCTGGGTGGCCGATCCGATCGAGCTGTTCTTTCTGCAGGTGCAGGGCTCGGGCCGCGTCGAGCTGGCCGACGGCCGCCGCGTGCGCGTCGGCTATGCCGACCAGAACGGCCACCCCTACCAGTCGATCGGCCGCTGGCTGGTGGAGAAGGGCGAGCTGAAACTGGAGCAGGCCTCGATGCCGGGCATCCAGGCCTGGGCGCGGGCCAACCCGAAGCGCCTGAGCGAACTGCTCAACGCCAACCCGAGCTTCGTCTTCTTTCGCGAACTGCCGGACAACGGCGGCGGGCCGCTCGGCGCACTCGGCGTGCCGCTGACGCCGGGGCGCAGCATTGCCGTCGATCCGCGCACGGTTCCGCTCGGCGCGCCGGTGTTCCTGTCCACCACGCAACCCCTGAGCGAGCAGCCCCTGCAACGCCTGGTCATGGCGCAGGACAGCGGCGGGGCGATCAAGGGCGCGGTGCGCGCGGATTTCTTCTGGGGCTTCGGCGCCGAAGCCGGCGCGCAGGCCGGACGCATGCGGCAGCGTGGCGAGATGTGGGTGCTGCTGCCGGCCGCCCACGTGCCGAACAGCGCAGCGAAGTAGTGCGTGCAGCGCGGATTCGCGCACCGCGCCGGTGCGCGATCTTGATTCATCCGCACCGCCGTGGTGCGCCGTCTTGTGGCGACTGACTTTAATCCCCTGATTCGACACCCCAATTTTCCTGGAACGGATTTTGCACCACTTGCGCTCAATTCATATCCGGAGCGCACCATGGAAACCCTCAAGATCACGTCTGCTGACGTCCTCTTCGTCCTGCTCGGCGCCATCATGATCCTCGCCATGCATGCCGGCTTCGCCTTCCTAGAACTCGGCACGGTGCGCAAAAAGAACCAGGTCAACGCCCTGGTCAAGATCATGGTCGATTTCGCCATGTCGACGCTGGCCTACTTCTTCATCGGCTACGGCATCGCCTACGGCGTGAACTTCTTCACCGGCGCCGAGACGCTGGCGCAGAAGAACGGCTACGACCTGGTGAAGTTCTTCTTCCTGCTGACCTTTGCCGCGGCGATTCCCGCCATCGTCTCCGGCGGCATCGCCGAGCGCGCCCGGTTCAACCCGCAACTGGCGGCGACCTTCCTGCTCGTCGGCTTCGTCTATCCCTTCTTCGAGGGCATCGCCTGGAACCAGGCCTACGGCATCCAGGCCTGGCTGAAGGCGAGCTTCGGCGAGGAGTTCCACGACTTCGCCGGCTCGGTGGTGGTGCATGCCGTCGGCGGCTGGGTCGGACTCGTCGCCGTCGTCCTGCTCGGCGCGCGGCGCGGGCGCTACAACAAGGACGGCGCGGTTTCTGCGCATCCGCCCTCGAGCATCCCCTTCCTTGCGCTCGGCGCCTGGATTCTCACCGTCGGCTGGTTCGGTTTCAACGTCATGAGTGCGCAGATGCTCGACAAGATCAGCGGCCTGGTTGCGCTGAACTCACTGATGGCCATGGTGGGCGGCACGCTGGCGGCCTTCATCGCCGGCCGGAACGACCCGGGCTTCGTGCACAACGGCCCGCTCGCCGGTCTGGTGGCGGTGTGCGCTGGCTCCGACCTGATGCATCCGCTCGGTGCGCTGGTAACCGGCGCGGTGGCCGGTGGGCTGTTCGTCTACCTGTTCACCCTGACGCAGAACCGCTGGAAGATCGACGACGTGCTCGGCGTCTGGCCGCTGCACGGCCTGTGCGGCGCCTGGGGCGGCATCGCTGCCGGCATCTTCGGCACCAAGGCGCTCGGAGGCCTGGGGGGCGTCGCCTTTCTGTCGCAGCTGCTCGGCACGCTGCTCGGCATCGCCGTCGCCGTCATCGGCAGTTTCGTCGTGTACGGCACGCTCAAGAAGCTGTTCGGCCTGCGCCTCGACGCCGAGGAGGAATACAACGGCGCCGACTTGAGCATCCACAAGATTACGGCGACGGCGGAGCGGGAAACGCTCTGGTAGGTCGCCGCTCGGCAACGCGGTCTTATTGATGTAGCATGGCCCGCATGTGCTTGCTGCAAGGAGCGGTGCCATGCGCCATATTGCCTGTTTATTGCTAATCGCCTTCTGCGGCGCTGCCTGGGCCCAGGACGGCAAGGTCTACAAGATCGTCAATCCCGATGGCAGCGTGACCTATACGGACAAGCCGCCTGCCGGCAAGGGGGCGGGAGTGCGTGAGCTTTCCCCCGCGCCGGCCACCTCCGGCGTTCAGGTGATGGACCCGGGCAAGGTCCAGGAAGTGAATACGCGTATCAAGGCCAATCTCGAGGAGAGGGACAAGCGCGCGCTCGAGGAACAGCGCGCGCGGGAGAAACTGCGCGAGGCGGAACGGGCCAAGGAAGCAGGTGCCGAGCCTCTGGAGGGCGAGCGGACCGGTACTGCCCCGAGGAAGGTTATAGGGAAGGATGGAAAGCCGGTCACAAAAGGGGACGGGACGCCTGTCACAATCCAGCGCGGCCGGCTCAACGAGGAGTACGACGAACGCCAGAGACAACTGGACGAGGATATCGACAAGGCGCGCAGGTCGGCGAGGGAATAGATGATTCTCGGATCCCTGCTACCCAATACGTCTTATATGCGCTGCCTGGCCATTCTGGCATTGTCTTGCCTGGCGGCGACGACGTTCGCCCAGGACGGAAAAATCTACAAGATCGTCAATCCCGACGGCAGCGTGAGCTATTCGGACCGGCCGCCCAGCAGCAAGGGCGCCAGCGCGCGGGAGCTGGAGCTGGGGCCGGGATCTTCCGGCATCCGGCCCATCACGCCGGAAGAGGTGGAGGAGGCCAATGCCCGGGCCAAGGCGCGCCTGGAGGAAATGGAGCGGGAGCGCCAGCAGGCCGCGCAGAGGACGAAAGAAGAGGAGAAGGCAGCCGAAAAGCCCCCCGAGGAAGTCTATGTCCCTGCCGCAGGGGATCCGTGGATGTATCCCCGCCCGCGTCCCCGTCCGCGACCCCTGCCTAGCGATGGCCGTGTCGACCGGAAGGGCACACCCGGCAAGGCTGCCAAGGGAAACCGCGCCCCCCCTGAGCCGCCGCCTGCTGCGGACATGCGGAAATAGTCAGTTGCTGCGATGCGGTGCCAGGGGCGGGGACTACTTGATCTGCGCCAGTTTCTGCTCGAGCTGAGCAACCGGAATGGCGCCGGGAATGCGCTCGCCGCTGGAGAGAATGATGGTCGGCGTGCCGCGGATATTGTATTTCTGGGCAAGCGCCAGGACCTTCTCGATCGGCGCATCACAGGTGCCGGCGGCGGGCACCGAGTTGTTCACCATGAGGTCGTTCCATGCCTTGCTGCGGTCGGCGGCGCACCACACCGCCCGCGATTTCTCGGCGGAATCCCGCGACAGGATCGGCAGCAGGAAGGTATAGACGGTGACGTGGTTCATGCCCTGCATTTCCTTCGCCAGCTTTTTGCAATAGCCGCAGTTCGGGTCCTCGAAGGTGACGATGACGCGCTTGCCGTCGCCGCGGACCGTCTTCACAGCGAGTTCCAGCGGCAGGTCGGAAAACTTGATGGCGGAGAGCTTGTTCAGTCGCTCCTGCGTCAGGTTGGTCCGCGTCTTCGTGTCGATGATGCTGCCGTCGATGAGCAGGCTGACCTTCTCGTCGGTATAGTAGATTTCGTTGCCGGACTGGATTTCGTAGAGGCCGAGCAGGTTGGTTTTTTTCACCCCATCGACTTTGCCGCCCAGCCAGGCTTCGACGGCTTTCTTGACGGAGGCTTCGTCGGCCCGGGCGGCGCCGGTGGCGAGCAGCAGGATAGCCAGGCCGGTGCAAGAAATAAGTTGCTTGAACATGATGTCTCCGAGAGGGTTGGGGTCAGCCGAGCGCGTAGCGCACCAGCATGTTGCGTAGGACAGGCAGGCTGTCGGTGAGGTTCAATCCGAGGTTGCGCAGGGCGGCCAGGGCCGGGTAACGCGGCCGGAACAGCCTTTGCAGTCCATGCGTAGCCCATTGTATCAGGGCGACTTCCTCGGCCCGGGCGCGTTCGTAGCGCCGCAGCGCCCGCCGGTCGCCGCAGTCGCGGTGCTCCGGCAGGTCGAGCAGGGCATGCGCCAGTTCGCGCGCGTCGAGGAAGCCGAGGTTGATGCCGTGGCCGGAGAGGGGGTGGATGGCGTGGGCGGCGTCGCCGATGAGCGCCAGCCTCGGCGCGACGATGCGGGGGACTTGCATCAGCCGCAGCGGGAAGGCGGCCGGCGGGGTGAGCAGTTTCAGTACGCCGAGCCGGTGGCCGCCGGCAGCGGCGATGCGGCGGCAAAAGGTGTCGGCAGTCATGCCGAGCAATTCGTGGGCACGGGCGTCCGGCGTCGACCAGACGATTGAAATGCGATTGCCCGGCAGCGGCAGCCAGGCCAGCACGCCGTCTTCGCGGAACCACTGGAAGGCGGTGTGGTGATGCGGCTGATCGCATGCGAAATTGGCTACCACGCCCATCTCGCCGTAGAGAAGTGTGTCGGCCTGCAGTCCGGCCTGCGCGCGCACCCAGGAATCGGCACCGTCGGCGCCCACCAGCAGCTTTGCCTCCAGCGTCTCGCCGGAAGTCAGTCCCAGCAGGACGGCGTCTTCGCGCACATCGAGCTGCTGCGGCTGCGCCGGGCAGAACAGCCTGAGATCGCCCTGTCGCTTGACGCCTTCCCAC
>JAEHDO010000373.1 GCA_016880375.1 Betaproteobacteria bacterium
TGGCGTTGTATGCCAGAACAAATCAGTTCGGCTTCATGGAGACACCCTACCGCAAGGTGGTAGATAGCCGGGTTACCGACCAGATCGATTATCTATCGGCGATCGAAGAAGGCCATTTCATCATCGCACAGGCCAACGCCCAGTTGGACAAGAAGGGCAGGCTCGTCGACGAACTCGTATCGTCACGCCACAAGAGCGAATTCACTCTAGTTACCCCAGACCAAGTCCAGTACATGGACGTAGCGCCTGGACAGATCGTGTCGGTGGCCGCTTCGCTTATCCCCTTCTTGGAACACGACGATGCCAACCGCGCCCTGATGGGTGCCAACATGCAGCGCCAGGCAGTGCCCTGCCTGCGTGCCGAAAAAGCATTGGTCGGAACCGGCATCGAGCGTACCGTTGCCGTCGACTCGGGCACTGCCGTGCAGGCCCTGCGCGGCGGGGTGGTAGATTACATTGATGCCAACCGCATAGTAATTCGCGTGCACGATGATGAGACAGTCCCTGGGGAAGTCGGTGTCGATATCTACAACTTGATCAAGTACACACGTTCCAATCAGAATACAAACATCAATCAGCGGCCTTTGGTGAAGGTGAGCGATATCATTTCCAAGGGAGATGTTATTGCCGACGGTGCTTCCACCGACATGGGCGAACTAGCGCTTGGTCAGAACATGCTGGTGGCCTTCATGCCCTGGAATGGCTATAATTTTGAGGACTCGATTCTCATTTCCGAACGCGTGGTAGCCGATGATCGATTCACATCGATCCACATCGAGGAATTGACGGTCGTTGCCCGCGACACGAAGCTCGGCGCCGAGGAAATTACCCGCGACATCGCTTCGCTAGGCGAGGCGCAGTTATCGCGTCTGGACGAGTCCGGCATTGTCTATATCGGCGCCGAGGTCGAAGCCGGCGACGTGCTGGTTGGGAAGGTGACGCCGAAGGGCGAAACCCAGCTGACGCCGGAAGAAAAGCTGCTACGCGCCATCTTCGGAGAGAAGGCCTCCGACGTTAAGGATACTGGCCTGCGCGTGCCGTCCGGAATGTCCGGTACGGTAATTGATGTGCAGGTGTTCACCCGCGAGGGCATCGAGCGAGACAAGCGGGCCCAGCAGATTATCGATGACGAGCTGCGCCGCTATAAAACAGATCTTGCTGACCAGATGCGCATTGTCGAACGCGACACCTTCGCCCGGATCGAAAGACTGCTGATTGGCAAGGTTGCCAACAAGGGACCGAAGAAGCTGGCCAAGGGCACCAAGATCACCAAGGCTTATCTGGAGTCGATTGATCCTCATCATTGGTTCGATATCGGCTTGGCCAACGACGAGACGGCCCAGCAGATGGAAAACCTGCGCGATAGCATCGAGCAGACGCGCAAAGACTTCGACCAGGCTTTCGAAGCGAAGAGGAAAAAACTTACCCAGGGCGACGAATTGCCCCCGGGCGTGCAGAAGATGGTGAAAGTGTATCTGGCCGTCAAGAGGCGCCTGCAACCTGGCGATAAGATGGCTGGTCGTCATGGCAATAAGGGCGTTGTTTCACGCATCGTGCCGATCGAGGACATGCCTCACATGGCTGACGGGACGACCGTCGACATCTTGCTTAACCCGTTGGGTGTGCCATCACGGATGAACATTGGACAGATCCTCGAAACGCACCTAGGTTGGGCCGCAAAAGGTCTCGGTCTGAAGATCGGCGAGCTGCTGAAGAAACAGACCGCCATCGCAGACCTGCGCAAGTACCTGAACAAGATCTACAACTCGAGCGGCAAGGGCGAGGATATCGATTCGCTGTCTGACCAGGAAATCATCGAGCTGGCGGACAACCTTAAGCCAGGCGTGCCTTTCGCCACCCCTGTGTTCGATGGCGCCCACGAGGACGAGATCAAGAACATGCTAGAACTGGCCGGAATGCCGCGAAGTGGCCAGGTCACGCTGTTCGATGGCCGAACTGGCGAACAGTTCGAGCGCCCTGTTACCGTAGGCTATATGCATGTACTCAAGTTGCACCATCTGGTGGATGACAAGATGCATGCACGTTCCACTGGGCCCTACAGTCTCGTGACACAACAGCCTCTGGGCGGCAAGGCCCAGTTTGGCGGTCAGCGCTTCGGCGAGATGGAAGTTTGGGCGCTAGAAGCCTACGGCGCTTCCTATACGCTGCAGGAAATGCTTACGGTCAAGTCCGACGACGTATCAGGTCGCACGAAAGTCTACGAGAATATTGTCAAGGGAGAGCACAAGATTGACGCCGGGATGCCGGAATCCTTCAACGTGCTGGTAAAGGAAATCCGCTCCTTGGCGATCGATATCGACCTTGAGCGATATTAAGAGACCGGGCAAAGACGCCGATCATGCGAAGAGCATGATCGGCGGAAAGAAATCCTGGAATTTTGTTTTGAAGTTTCACCCCTTGCAGGAGTGAAGACATGAAAGCACTACTCGATTTGTTTAAGCAGGTAACTCAGGAAGAGGAGTTCGATGCCATCACTATCGGCCTCGCCTCCCCTGAGAAGATCCGCTCCTGGTCCTACGGAGAGGTGAAAAAGCCTGAGACCATCAATTACCGTACCTTCAAGCCGGAACGGGACGGCCTCTTCTGCGCCAAGATTTTTGGTCCGGTAAAGGACTATGAGTGTCTCTGCGGCAAATACAAGCGCCTCAAGCACCGCGGCGTCATCTGCGAGAAATGCGGCGTCGAGGTCACCCTGTCCAAGGTGCGCCGCGAGCGCATGGCTCACATCGAACTGGCTTCCCCGGTTGCCCATATCTGGTTCCTCAAGTCGCTGCCCAGCCGCTTGGGGATGGTGCTTGACATGACGCTGCGCGACATCGAGCGCGTGCTCTATTTCGAGGCCTATGTAGTGGTCGATGCCGGCATGACGCCACTCAATCGTGCGCAACTGCTCTCCGAGGATGACTACCTTGCCAAGGTCGAGGAGTATGGCGATGACTTCGCGGCCGTGATGGGCGCTGAAGGCATCCGCGAACTGCTGCGCACACTTGACGTCAACCATGAGATCGACGTCCTGCGCAAGGAGCTCGAGACGACCGGCTCCGAGGCCAAGATCAAAAAAATCGCCAAGCGCCTGAAAGTGCTGGAGGCATTCCAGCAATCCGGCATCAAGCCGGACTGGATGATCCTCGAGGTTCTGCCGGTGTTACCGCCGGATCTGCGCCCCTTGGTGCCGCTGGACGGGGGCCGTTTCGCCACCTCCGACCTTAATGACCTTTACCGTCGTGTTATCAACCGCAACAACCGCCTGAAGCGCCTCTTGGAGCTCAAGGCCCCCGAAATCATCGTGCGTAACGAGAAGCGCATGCTGCAAGAAGCCGTCGATTCCCTGCTTGACAATGGCCGCCGCGGCAAGGCCATGACCGGCGCAAACAAGCGCCCACTGAAGTCCCTCGCGGACATGATCAAAGGCAAAGGGGGTCGCTTCCGCCAGAATCTGCTGGGCAAGCGCGTTGATTATTCCGGCCGCTCGGTCATCGTGGTCGGCCCGCAACTGAAATTGCACCAATGTGGCTTGCCAAAGAAGATGGCGCTGGAACTGTTCAAACCGTTCATCTTCAACAAGCTCGAGCTCTTGGGACTGGCCACCACCATCAAGGCGGCGAAGAAGCTTGTTGAACAGGAAGTGCCCGAGGTGTGGGATATCCTCGAAGAAGTGATCCGCGAACATCCAGTCATGCTCAACCGTGCGCCGACCCTGCACCGTCTCGGCATCCAGGCTTTTGAGCCGACGTTGATCGAGGGCAAGGCGATCCAACTGCATCCGCTGGTCTGCGTGGCATTCAACGCCGACTTCGACGGCGACCAGATGGCCGTTCACGTGCCGCTGTCGCTGGAAGCGCAGATGGAAGCGAGGACGCTGATGCTATCCTCGAACAACATCCTCTCCCCCGCTAATGGCGAGCCGATCATTGTTCCCTCGCAAGATATCGTGCTAGGCCTCTACTTCGCCACGCGTGATCGCATCAACGCACTTGGCGAGGGCATGGCGTTCTCCGACATATCCGAGGTGAAGCGCGCCTATGAGTCCGGCCAGGCTGACATCCAGGCTCGTGTCTTTGCACGGATCAAGGAATACGATGTGACTGAGGAGGGGGAAAAGATCGAGAAGATCACCCGCTACGAGACAACAATCGGCCGTGCCCTGCTATCCGAGATCCTGCCCGCCGGGCTGCCTTTTTCAATCATCAACAAAACGCTCAAGAAGAAGGAAATCTCCCGGCTCATCAACGCCTGTTTTCGCCGCTGCGGCTTGAAGGAAACAGTGATTTTCGCCGATAAGCTGATGCAGTCCGGCTTTGGCTTGGCTACGCGCGCCGGCATTTCCATCGCTATCGGCGACATGCTGGTGCCGCCGCAGAAGCATGAGATCATTTCCGCCGCCGAGCACGAGGTAAAAGAGATCGAGAAACAGTACACCTCCGGCCTTGTCACCGATGGCGAACGCTACAACAAGGTGGTGGATATCTGGGGTCGCGCCGGGGATCAGGTTGCAAAAGCAATGATGGAGCAACTCTCGCATCAGGAAGTCGCCGACCGCAGCGGCAAGAAGGTGGCGCAGGAATCCTTCAATTCCATCTACATGATGGCCGACTCAGGTGCGCGTGGCTCTGCTGCTCAGATCCGCCAGCTGGCAGGTATGCGCGGCCTGATGGCCAAGCCGGATGGGTCCATCATCGAGGTGCCGATCACCACTAACTTCCGTGAAGGCCTCAACGTGCAGCAGTACTTCATCTCGACGCACGGTGCGCGCAAGGGCTTGGCCGATACAGCCTTGAAAACTGCCAATTCGGGTTATCTGACTCGCCGCTTAGTGGATGTGACTCAGGATCTGGTAGTGACCGAGGATGATTGTGGAACCAGCAACGGCTTTGCCATGAAGGCGCTGGTCGAGGGTGGTGAGGTAGTGGAAGCATTGCGTGAGCGGGTCCTGGGACGTGTCACGATTGCTGATGTCCTTCACCCTGAGACGCAGGACGTGCTGTTCCCGAGTGGCTTCCTCCTCGACGAGGATGCAGTCGATCTAATAGAAGCGCTTGGCGTCGACGAGGTTCGCGTGCGCACCCCGCTCAGCTGCGAGACGCGTTATGGTTTGTGTGCAAAATGCTATGGCCGCGACCTGGGACGCGGCATGCTGGTGAACTCGGGTGAAGCCGTAGGCGTCATCGCTGCCCAATCGATTGGCGAGCCCGGGACACAGCTCACTATGCGTACCTTCCACGTCGGTGGCGCAGCTTCGCGCGCGGCTTCCGCTTCGCATGTCGAAGCTAAGTCGGCGGGCACTGTGCGTTTCACACAGAACATGCGTTACGTAACCAACCCAAAGAGCGAGAAGGTGGTCATAGCGCGCTCTGCCGAGGTGCTGGTGACTGACGATCATGGCCGTGAGCGTGAACGTCACAAGGTGCCCTACGGCGCAATGTTGGCGGTGGATGATGGCAAGCATGTTCGCGCCGGTGCACAACTGGCAACCTGGGATCCGCATACTCGACCGATCGTCACCGAATACGCGGGCACGGTGAAATTTGAGAATGTCGAGGAAGGAGCCACAGTCACCAAGCAGATCGACGAGGTCACCGGCCTATCGACCCTCGTTGTCATTGATCCGAAGCGAAAGGCCAGTGCAACCTCGAAAGGCTTGCGTCCTCAGGTGAAGTTGCTCACGGCCTCCGGCGAGGAAGTAAAAATCCACGGTACCGACCATTCAGTAACCATTACCTTTCAGGTCGGCTCTATCATAACTGTGAGAGACGGACAGGAAGCCAGCGTCGGTGATATTCTGGCGCGCATTCCGCAGGAGTCGTCCAAGACCCGAGACATCACCGGTGGCTTGCCGCGCGTGGCGGAGCTCTTCGAGGCTCGCTCGCCTAAGGATGCCGGCATGCTGGCAGAAGTCACCGGTACTGTCTCCTTCGGAAAGGACACCAAGGGCAAACAGCGCTTGGTGATTACCGAGCCGGATGGCACGGCGCACGAATACCTGATTCCCAAGGACAAGCACGTAATGGCGCATGACGGCCAAGTGGTGAACCGCGGAGAATTCATTGTCGATGGCTCTGCTGACCCGCATGACATCCTGCGTCTGAAGGGCGTCGAGGAGTTGGCGCACTACATCATCGACGAAGTGCAGGACGTGTACCGTCTGCAAGGCGTGAAGATCAACGACAAGCATATTGAGGTGATCGTGCGCCAGATGTTGCGCCGCGTAGTCATCACAGATCCTGGTGATACCCATTTTATCCGGGAGGAACAGGTCGAGCGTGCCGAAGTCTTGGATGAGAACGACAAGATGGTGAATCAAGATAAGCGTCCGGCCGAGTACCAATACACGCTGCTCGGCATTACTAAGGCATCCCTGTCGACTGATTCCTTTATCTCGGCAGCTTCCTTCCAGGAAACCACGCGGGTGCTGACCGAGGCTGCCATCATGGGCAAACGCGATGAACTGCGTGGCCTCAAGGAAAACGTCATTGTCGGCCGCCTAATTCCGGCGGGTACCGGATTGGCATATCACCGCACGCGGCGCATGCAGGCTGTCGGTGAGGACATTGCGGTCGGGCACGAGCTGGTGGTCGAGGAAGGGACAGTCCAGGAGGACACTCAGGCCGGTTGACGCAGGTCTGAAAATTCCCTTATAATCCGGCCTCTTTGCGAACGGCGCGGCTAAACCGCGCGCTGCGCGAGAAACACGAATCCCGGGGCGGCGCAGTTTGAAAGCCGCCTTGGTTTTTTGGAAATTCGAAAATATGCCAACAATCAACCAGTTAGTGCGTAAATCGCGCAAGGCACCAGCAACCAAGAGCAAGGTGCCGGCGCTGGCAAACTGCCCTGCCAAGCGCGGGGTGTGCACACGCGTATATACAACGACGCCGAAGAAACCGAACTCGGCACTGCGGAAAGTCGCCAAGGTACGCCTGACCAACGGTTTTGAGGTGATTTCCTACATCGGTGGCGAAGGCCACAACCTGCAAGAGCATTCGGTGGTTCTGATCCGCGGTGGCCGCGTAAAGGATCTGCCTGGCGTGCGCTACCACATCGTGCGTGGCAGTTTGGATACGCAGGGTGTCAAGGACCGCAAACAGAGCCGTTCTAAGTATGGTGCCAAGCGGCCGAAGGCTGCCTAACAGGAAAGATCAGGGGTAAGAGAATATGCCACGACGTAGAGAAGTTCCGAAGCGCGACATCCTGCCTGACCCGAAATTTGGCAGCCAGGATGTAGCGAAATTCGTCAACGTTTTGATGATGAGCGGCAAAAAATCGGTCGCTGAGGGCACCCTCTATCGCGCCTTTGATCAGATTAAGAGCAAGTCCGGCAAGGATCCCCTCGAAATCTTCACGCAGGCCGTGAGCAACGTCAAACCATCCGTTGAGGTGAAGAGCCGCCGCGTCGGTGGCGCCAACTACCAGGTACCGGTGGAGGTGCGTCCGGTGCGCCGCGCCGCGCTGGCGATGCGCTGGATCCGCGAATCGGCACGCAAGCGCTCGGAGAAATCCATGGGAGCCCGCCTCGCCGGCGAATTGCTGGAAGCCGCCGAGGGCCGTGGCGGTGCAGTGAAGAAGCGCGAGGAAGTCCACCGCATGGCCGATGCCAACAAGGCCTTCGCGCATTACCGCTTTTGATGAGTGGCCGGGATTCCCGGCCTTGACAGAGAAAATATCCGCCATGGTGTTCCCTATTGACGCCCTGGCGGTTTGGTTTAGATAAGGCAGGTTAGCAAAGTGGCACGCACGACTCCGATTGAGCGCTATCGAAACATAGGCATCAGTGCCCACATTGATGCCGGCAAGACCACGACCACGGAGCGCATTCTTTTCTATACCGGTGTCTCGCACAAGATCGGCGAGGTGCATGATGGCGCCGCCGTCATGGACTGGATGGAGCAGGAGCGTGAGCGGGGCATTACTATCACGTCTGCTGCCACAACTTGCTTCTGGAAAGGGATGGACAGCAATTACCCGGAGCACCGCGTCAATATCATTGACACCCCGGGCCACGTGGACTTCACCATCGAGGTGGAGCGCTCCATGCGCGTTCTGGACGGAGCCTGCATGGTGTACTGTGCCGTGGGCGGAGTGCAGCCGCAGTCGGAGACAGTGTGGCGCCAGGCCAACAAGTACAAGGTGCCGCGGTTGGCTTTCGTGAATAAGATGGACCGTCAAGGTGCGGACTTCTTCAAGGTTTACGAACAGATGAAGGCCCGTCTCAAGGCCAACCCGGTGCCGTTGCAGGTGCCTATCGGCGCCGAAGAAAATTTCGAGGGCGTGATCGACCTCATCCGCATGAAAGCCATTTATTGGGATGAAGCCAGCCAGGGCATGAAGTTCGATCTGCGCGACATTCCCGCCAACCTTGCCGACAAGGCCCAGGAGTGGCGCGAAAACATGCTCGAAGCGGCAGCCGAGGCAAATGAAGAACTGATGAACAAGTACCTTGAGGAGGGCACCCTCTCCGAGGCGGACGCCAAGGCAGGTCTGCGCCAGCGAACCATTGCCAGCGAGATCGTTCCTATGCTATGCGGCTCAGCCTTCAAGAACAAGGGTGTGCAGGCCATGCTGGACGCGGTCATCGACTTCATGCCTGCGCCGACAGATATCCCGCCGGTCAAGGGGGAACTTGAAAACGGCAAAGAAGGTGAGCGCAAAGCTGATGACGCCGAGCCTTTCTCCGGTCTGGCATTCAAGATCATGACCGACCCCTACGTCGGTCAGCTGACCTTCTTCCGCGTCTATTCGGGCGTGGTGAAATCAGGCGACACGATCTACAACCCGATCAAGGGCCGCAAGGAACGCATCGGCCGCATCCTGCAGATGCATGCCAATCAGCGTCAGGAGATCAAGGAAGTTCGCGCCGGAGATATTGCCGCCGCGGTCGGCCTGAAAGAAGCGACTACGGGCGAGACGCTGTGTGATCCGGACAAGGTCATCACCCTTGTCAAGATGGTATTCCCTGAACCGGTGATTCACGTCGCTGTCGAGCCGAAGACCAAGGCCGACCAGGAGAAGATGGGGATCGCATTGAACCGCCTGGCACAGGAAGATCCATCGTTCCGCGTGCGCACCGACGAAGAATCCGGCCAAACCATCATCTCGGGCATGGGCGAGCTGCATCTTGAGATTCTGGTTGATCGCATGAAGCGCGAGTTCAGCGTTGAAGCTAACGTCGGCGCTCCACAGGTGGCCTACCGCGAGGCAATCAAGAAAAGCACCGAGATCGAGGGCAAGTTCATCAAGCAGTCCGGCGGTCGTGGTCAGTACGGTCACGTCTGGCTCAAACTCGAACCGAACGAAGCTGGCAAGGGCTTCGAATTCATCGATGCCATCAAGGGCGGCACTGTGCCGCGAGAGTTCATTCCGGCGGTGGAAAAGGGGCTTAACGAGACGCTGCCGAATGGCGTTTTGGCCGGGTTTCCCGTAGTAGATGTCAAGGTTACGCTGTTCGACGGCTCCTATCACGATGTGGACTCGAACGAAAATGCCTTCAAGATGGCGGCTTCCATCGCCTTCAAAGACGGCATGCGCAAGGCCAATCCGGTCCTGCTCGAGCCGATGATGGCTGTCGAGGTGGAAACTCCCGAGGATTTCATGGGCAACGTCATGGGCGACTTGTCCGGCCGCCGTGGCATGGTGCAGGGCATGGAAGATCAGGTCGGCGGTATCAAGCTGGTCAAGGCAGAAGTGCCGCTGGCCGAGATGTTCGGTTATTCGACCACGCTGCGCTCGCTTTCCCAGGGCCGCGCCACCTACTCGATGGAATTCAAGCACTACACCGAGGCGCCGAAGAATGTCGCCGAGGCAATCATCAACAAGAAGTGATTTGTTCTTTAGGGGAATAGACACATGGCCAAAGGCAAATTTGAACGTACGAAGCCGCATGTGAACGTGGGGACGATTGGACACGTGGACCATGGCAAGACGACCTTGACGGCGGCGATCACGACGGTGCTGTCGACCAAGTTTGGGGGTGAGGCCAAGGCCTACGACCAGATTGACGCGGCGCCGGAGGAGAAGGCGCGCGGCATCACCATCAACACCGCGCACGTCGAATACGAGACGAAGAGCCGGCACTATGCCCACGTTGACTGCCCGGGCCACGCCGACTACGTCAAGAACATGATCACCGGTGCTGCCCAGATGGATGGCGCCATACTGGTGGTGTCGGCGGCCGACGGCCCGATGCCGCAGACGCGCGAGCACATCCTGCTGGCCCGCCAGGTCGGCGTGCCCTACATCATCGTCTACATGAACAAGTGCGACATGGTCGACGACGCCGAGTTGCTCGAGCTGGTCGAGATGGAAGTGCGCGAGCTGCTTAGCAAATATGATTTCCCCGGCGACGACATCCCCATCATCAAGGGTTCCGCCCTGAAGGCCCTCGAAGGCGACAAGGGAGACCTGGGCGAAGGCTCCATCCTCAAGCTGGCCGAGGCCCTGGATTCCTACATTCCCGAGCCCAAGCGTGCCATCGACGGCCCCTTCCTGATGCCGATTGAAGACGTCTTCTCCATTTCCGGTCGCGGCACCGTGGTGACTGGCCGGATCGAACGCGGCATCGTCAAGGTTGGCGAGGAGATCGAGATCGTTGGCCTGCGCCCGACCGTCAAGACTACCTGCACGGGCGTCGAGATGTTCCGGAAGCTGCTCGACCAGGGTCAGGCGGGCGACAACGTCGGCGTGCTGCTGCGCGGCACCAAGCGCGAGGAAGTTGAGCGTGGCCAAGTGCTGGCCAAGCCGGGCAGCATTCCTCCGCACACCCACTTCACGGCCGAGATCTACGTGCTGGGCAAGGATGAAGGTGGTCGTCACACCCCCTTCTTCAATGGCTACCGTCCGCAGTTTTACTTCCGCACCACCGATGTGACGGGCAGCATTGAGTTGCCCGCTGGCACCGAGATGGTGATGCCGGGCGACAACATCACGATCACCGTGAAGCTGATTGCCCCGATCGCCATGGAAGAAGGCCTGCGCTTTGCCATCCGCGAAGGCGGCCGCACCGTCGGCGCCGGCGTCGTGGCGAAAGTGATCGAGTAA
>JAEHDO010000008.1 GCA_016880375.1 Betaproteobacteria bacterium
CTATTGGTATCTGCCGGGGTGGGCAGATTCGAACTGCCGATCCCCTGCGCCCAAGGCAGTTTTCGGCCTCCATCCAAAACGACCTATTTTCAACTACTTACGTTTCAAGCAGATACGGGCATCCCGTTGAAGCCTGTGGAACCCTGTTGAACCCGGAAGCACTGGACAGCTACAAAATTATCTACAGTGCCTTTTCACCACCCGACGCACCCGCGGGGTCACCTTCGGAGCGTCCTTCGTCGTTAGGCATCTGTTGGAGGGCCAAAACGTTAATTCCGGCTTACAGCTTCGAAAAAATCCAGCGTTGCGAAATAGTCGTCCATCGTCTCAGCGCGGCGAATCTGCTGCACCTTGCCGTCCTCACGCAGCAGCAGTTCGGCGCACCGCAGCTTGCCGTTGTACTGGAACCCCATGGAATGGCCGTGCGCGCCGCCATCGTGAATCACGAGGATGTCTCCGATCTCCACCTTCGGCAGCATCCGGTCAATGGCAAACTTGTCATTGTTCTCGCACAGCGAGCCGACGACGTCAACCTTCGTGTCGGCGGGAGCGTGTTCCTTCCCCAGGACCGTAATGTGGTGATAGCCGCTCCGCTTCCCCTCCTGGTAGTACATCCCCGGCCGCATCAGGTTGGCCATGCAGGCATCAACGCCGACGTAGTCCTTGTAGGTGTGCTTCTCGTGAATGGCTCGTGTCACCAGGAACCCGTACGGCCCTGTAATGCAGCGGCCATTCTCCATGTACACCCGCAGCGGATGCAACCCTGCCGGCCGGATCCGTTCGTCGTAGAGCTCCTTCACGGCCTGACCCAGCGCCTCCAGGTTGAGGGGCTTCTCGTCCGGCCAGTAGGGGATGCCGATTCCTCCGCCGAGGTTCACAAAGTCCAGCCGCACGCCGGGTTTCTCGGCCAGCTCGACGGCCAGATCAAACAGCATGCGCGCTGTCTCGATGAAAAACTCCGGGTTCAGTTCGTTCGAGGCGACCATCGCATGCAACCCGAACCGCTTGCTTCCCTTCTTTCCAGACGACGCATATGCCTCGAACAATTGGGGGCGCGTGAGTCCGTACTTGGCCTCCTCCGGGTGGCCGATGATCGCGTTGCCCCTGCGCAGCGGTCCCGGGTTGTAGCGAAAGCAAATCAACTCCGGCAATCCCCCCGCATGCTCCTCGACATACCGCAAATGCGTAATGTCATCGAGGTTGATAATCGCTCCCAGCTCCTTCGCTCGCCGGTACTCCGCGGAAGGCGTGTCGTTCGACGTGAACATGATGTTCTCGCCGGTGATCCCGACCCGCGCGGCCAGCTCCAGCTCCGGCAAACTGGAGCAGTCGGCGCCAAAGCCTTCCTCTTTCGCGATCTTCAGGATGTACGGGTTGGGCGTCGCCTTGACGGCAAAGTATTCCTTGAATCCGTCGCACCATCCAAACGCGGCGTTCAGTCGCCTGGCGTTCTGGCGAATGCCCCGCTCGTCGTAGAGGTAAAACGGCGTGGGATAGTCGCGCATGATTTCGCGGACACGAGCTTCATCAAACGGGAGTTTCTTGACGTTGTCGATGGTCATCCTGGGTGGTTACGATACGCCTTTCTCTGAGCAATTCGCGGCCTAAAGGTGAGTATACCTGATCGTGTAGAATGAGTACTATCATGAGATTAGGCGATCTCCTGGCGAAGCACCCGAGCGTCACAATGCAGCCGGATTCCGCTGAAACAAAAGACCTTTTCATCTTCGGCGTTACGGAGGATTCCAGAGACGTTCGCTACGGCTTCCTTTTTTGCGCTCTGCCCGGAGTGAATGAAGACGGGCTCGCCTACTGCCCTCAAGCCGCCGCCAGAGGGGCACAGGCAATCGCCGTCCCGGAAGGGACGCGCGACGAAGCGCTGGGCCTCAACGAGTACGAGCGCGAGAAAATCGCCGTGCTCCGCGTGCGGGACATTCGCGGGTTCTACGGCCGCCTGGCGGCCGACTTCCACTCCGGCCGTCCCGGGACGATGGCAGCCGTCACTGGCACCAATGGCAAGACATCCACCGTGTGCTTCCTTCGAGATCTGTGGGTAGCCAACGGTCACAACGCCATGAGCCTGGGAACCCTCGGCCTCCAGGCGCGCAATACGCGCCGCTCCAATCTGGAAGCGGGACTGACAACCTACGATGCCAAAACTCTTCATATCCTCCTCACGGAACTCGAGGGCGTGCATGGCGTCACGCACCTTGCTATGGAGGCTTCGAGCCACGCACTCGATCAGCAACGGCTGGCCGGGGTCACTTTTGACGCAGCTGGTTTTACAAATCTCACCCAGGACCATCTCGACTACCACAGGTCGATGCAGGCCTATTTCGAGGCCAAGGCGAGACTTTTTCAGGAGCGGCTCAAGAGGGACGGCGTTGCCGTCATCAACGTCGGCGACACATGGGGTGTCGAGATCGCATCGGCAATGAGGGCAAGGGGCACCAGGGTCATCTCTTATGGCGAAGGTTGCGAAAACGCCGACCTTGCGATACACCAGCGGATTCCTCGTGCGCAGGGCCAAACGCTGAAGGTGTCGGTGTTCGGGGAATCCCAGGAAGTCGCTGCGCCGGTGGCAGGATCTTTTCAAGGGCAAAACATTCTCTGCGCGCTCGGGCTTGCGATCGGCACGAACGTGCCGGTTGACCGCGCCATCGCCGGGCTCTCACGCCTCGCGCCGGTTCCAGGGCGCCTCGAACTGGCCGCAGTTCTGGCTAACGGCGCGGAAGTTTACGTGGACTACGCGCACACTCCCGATGCGCTGGACAACGCTCTCCGCAGTTTGCGCCCGCACGTCGGCGCCAAATCAAAGCTGCACGCGCTGTTCGGATGCGGCGGCGACCGCGATACCGGGAAGCGGCCCATCATGGGCTGCATTGCCGAAGAATTGGGCGATTGCGTCTGGGTGACCGATGACAATCCCCGCACGGAAGACGCGGAAGCGATTCGCAAACAGGTGCTCTCCGGCACGACTCGGGAAAAGAACGTGTGGGATGCGGGCCCGCGCCGCGAAGCGCTGCACCGCGCCCTTTCCTCGCTCCAATCCGGAGACGTTCTGCTCGTCGCCGGAAA
>JAEHDO010000053.1 GCA_016880375.1 Betaproteobacteria bacterium
CCGCCGCCGTAGCGGCGCGCATTGTCGATGAGGTTGGCGAGGCAGCGGCGCAGCGCCTGCGGCCGGGCGGTGAGCGGCGCCGCCGTGCCGTGCAGGCTGACTTTTGCGCCGGCCGCGTCGGCGTCCTCGGCGAGGCCCTCGAGCAGCGCGACGAGGTTGAGCTTCACCGCCTGCTCGGTGTCGGCGCCGGCGCGCAGGTAGTCGAGCGTGCCGCCCACCATGGCATCCATCTCCTCGATGTCGCGCTGCATGGCCGCGCGCGACTCGCCCTCGGGCAGCTGCTCCAGGCGCAGGCGCAGGCGCGTGAGCGGCAGGCGCAGGTCGTGCGAGACGCCGGCCAGCGCCTGGGCGCGCGTCTCCAGATAGGCTTTCAGCGAACGCTGCATGGCATTGAAGGAACGCGCCGCGCGCGCCACCTCCTGCGGCCCGCTCTCGGGCAGCGGCTTCTGGTCGAGGTTGCGCGCCAGGCCGTCGGCGGCATCCGCCAGCGACGCCAGCGGCCGCGTGAGGCGGCGCACCGCCCAGCCGGAGAGCAGCGCCACCACCACCGCCAGCAAGGCCAGCAGGCCGAGCAGGCGTAGCGGCCAGTCCGAGGGCGGCTGCGGCAGCGCGTGGCGGAAAGTCGCCACCGTGCCGTCGCCGAGCCGCGCCTGCGTCACCGCCAGCAGCACCAGCGGGCCGTCGTGCCGCATGTGCCGCTCGGGTCGCTCCCGTTCCATGTCGCGGCCGGGGCGCCTGTCCTGCCGCGGCACGTGGCGGATCGACAGCACCTGCAGCGGCAGCGGACGCTCCAGTTCGCGCGCCACGCGCTGCAGGAACACCGACGCCTCGGGCCCCACCTCCGCGCCGCTCGCCTGCCAGGGCTCGTCGAGCGTCAGCCGCGTCGGCGGCACGCTCAGCGCCCGCACCAGGCGCGGCCGTTCCTCCGCGGGCGCCGCATCCAGCACGGTGATGATGCCGGCGATGCGCTGGGCGGCGTATTCGCGCCGCAGCCGGTCGCCGAAGCGCGAGCGGTCGTCGAGCAGCAGCCAGGCGCCGGCGAGCTGCGCCACGACGATGCCGGCGACCAGCGCCAGCACGATCTGGCCGAACAGGCTGCGGGGAAGGAGCCTCATGGCGCCGACCTTGCACCCTCTCCCCAGCCCTCTCCCTGCCAGGGAGAGGGGGTGCACTCCCCTCGCCCGCTTGCGGGAGAGGGGCCGGGGGAGAGGGGATAGTGCGTCACGACTTCCGCTCCACGTCCGCCGCCAGCATGTAGCCCTCGCTGCGCACCGTCTTGATCAGCGCCGGTTCGCGTGCGTCGTCGTCGAGGCGCCGGCGCAGGCGATGCACCATCACATCCACGCTGCGGTCGAAGGGGCCGGCCTCGCGCCCGGCGAGCACGTCCATCAGCTGGTCGCGCGTGAGCACGCGGAAGGGATTCTCGGCGAAGGCGCGCAGCAGCTTGAACTCGCCGTTGGAGATCGGCACGACGACGCCGTCGGCGCCGACCAGGTGGCGCGCGCCGAGGTCCAGCGTCCAGCCGGCGAAGGCGAAGGCGCGCGCCGGCGCCTCGCGCGCGGCGTTCTCGCCGGCGCGGCGCAGGATGCTGCGGATGCGTGCCAGCAGCTCGCGCGGGTTGAAGGGCTTCGGCAGGTAGTCGTCGGCGCCCATCTCCAGGCCGACGATGCGGTCGGTGTCCTCGCCGCGGGCGGTGAGCATCAGGATCGGCAGCGCAGCGGTGGCGGAGGCGGCGCGCAGCTCGCGGCAGAGCGCGAGCCCGTCCTCGCCCGGCAGCATCAGGTCGAGGATCACCAGGTCCGGCGCGGCGGCGGCCATGCTCCGCCGCATGGCGGCGCCGTCTTCGGCGGCGTCCACGTCGTAGCCGTTGCCGCCGAGGTAGCCGCGCAGCAGCTCGCGCAGCTCGGGGTCGTCGTCGACGATGAGGATTCGCTTGTTCATGGGCGCCAAGCATAGCGCGCCGCGACCGCGGCGGCGCAATTGTGACGGGTCTTCGACAAAGCGTTACAAATCGTTAACAAAACCGCCGCCTGAAGCAAAAACCCGGTTACACATGGCGTGTTTAATGGGAACCGTACCATCAACCAAACAGGAGATTCAAATGAAAACGAAGCACAGCGAAGTTTCGGCGAAGGCTAATATCCGCGAGAGCGGATGTTATGCCGTAACCAAAACGAACAACCGCAGCAAGCTCGCCACTACCCTCTTCGCCGCCGGCCTGGCCCTCGCCGCCGCCGTTCCGGCCGCCGCCTCGCCCGGCTACGGCCCCGGCATGCGCGAAATGACCCCGGAGATGCAGCAGCGCATGCAATCCCGCCAGCAGGCGCACCTCGATCGAATGGCCAACCGCCTGGAGATCAAGGCCTCGCAGCAGGACGCCTGGCAGGCCTACGTGAAAGTGCATCAGGAGATGTTCGACGGCAGCATGAAGCCGGCGCCGAAGGACGCCGACGCCACCACGATCGCGCGCCACCGCGCCGACATGGCCGCAAAGATGGCGCAGAAGCTCGCCCTCCACGCCGACGCCACGGCCAAGCTGCAAAGCGTGCTGACGCCGGAGCAGGCCAAGACCCTCGCCGACATGACGCGCCAGCCGATGGGCGGACGCCACGGCGGAAAAGGAGGATTTGGCCAACGCGGCGAACAAGGCCCCCGTGGCCAGATGGGCGGCATGGGCGGCGGCATGGGCGGCATGCGCTGATACCTACCCCCTCTCCCCGCAAGCGGGGAGAGGGTTGGGGTGAGGGGATGGCTGAATCTCTGATCCTCATTGCCGGCCTCGAACCAGGTCGCGAGCTGACCCAGGCCGAGCGCGACGAGCTGGCCGATCGAAATCGTCGATTGCCGC
>JAEHDO010000374.1 GCA_016880375.1 Betaproteobacteria bacterium
CAGGGGCAGGAACAGGATCGCGACGCCGGTGCCCGCCAGGGAGTCGGTCTCGACGATGGCATTGCGTTCGAAGGCCGAAAGGGCGAAATTCAACTCAAGGGGTGCGAGGTGCCGGGGTCCGCAGGGGCGCAGCGGGGCATGGGGGTGCGCGGAATCGGCGATCAGCAAGGTGGCCGCCAGGTCGAGATGCGCGTGAAAGCGGCCGATGATTTCGTCTACCTGCTCGATGCTCAGGGCGGTGCCCAGCTCACGCGCCAGTTCGTAAAGCTGCCGCGTGTCGCGCTCGCCGGCCTGCGCCGCCGCAGTGCGCTCGGCGAGCCGGGAGACCAGGTGGGAGGTGATGAGGCCGATGGCCAGCATCACGGCGAAGGTGATCAGATACTGGGCGTCGGCGACGGCGAAGGAGAGGTAGGGCGGAACGAAGAAGAAGTCGAACAGGGCGACGCTGAGAAACGCCGCCAATACCGCCGGCCCGCGCCCGAGCCGGACGGCAACGACGAACACGGCGAGCAGGAACAGCATGTCGATGTTGGCGACATCGAGCCGTTCCCGCAAGGGCAGCAACACCAGCATCGTGGCGATGCAGAGCGCGGCCGCCAGGGGATAGCGCCATTGCTGCCACGGTGGGGACACCTTGAAGTTCATCGTTGGACGCCTGTGCCGAATCGTTACGGCAGCAGTGTCCTACAGGCGATGTAAAAAAGGGGTAAACGGTTCTCCTGGAATTCGCCCCTCACCCCAGCCCTCTCCCGCAGGCGGGAGAGGGAGTACTACAGGCGCTGGCCGTGCTCGCGCGTGGTGTGGAAGCCGACCTTGGGCCAGCGCTCCATGGTCACCTGCAGGTTGTACTTGTTGGTGGCGAGGAACACCGGGTTGCCGTCGACGTCGCTGGCGAGCGCGGCGGCCTGTTCGCGCTCGAAGTCGCGGCGCGTCGCCTCGTCCGGGTAGGTGAGCCAGCGCGCCGTCGAGATGCTGGCGGCGTCGTAGAGGGCGTCGACCTTGTATTCGGTGGCGAGGCGCTGGGCGACGATTTCGAACTGCAGCACGCCGACGGCGCCGAGCAGCAGGTTGTTGTTGATGGTCGCCTGGAACACCTGGATGGCGCCTTCCTCGCCGAGCTCCTGCAGGCCCTTCTCCAATTGCTTCGACTTGAAGGGATCGCGCGGCCGCGCGACGCGGAAGAGCTCCGGCGCGAAGTAGGGGATGCCCTTGAAGCCGAGCGCCTCGCCCTCGGTGAGCGTGTCGCCGATCTGCAACTGGCCGTGGTTGTGGATGCCGATGATGTCGCCGGCCACGGCGTCCTCGCTGGCCACGCGCTCGTTGGCCATGAAGGTCAGCGCGTTGGCGAGCTTCATCTCCTTCGCCGTCCTGCGGTGGCTGACTTTCATGCCGGGCACGTAGCGGCCCGAGCAGACGCGGAAGAAGGCGATGCGGTCGCGGTGCTTCGGGTCCATGTTGGCCTGGATCTTGAAGACGAAGCCGGAGAAGGGCGCTTCCGCCGGCTGCACCATGCGGCTGCCGCCGTCGCGCGGCTGCGGCGGCGGCGCCCACTCGACCAGCGCCTGCAGGATCTCGCGCACGCCGAAGTTGTTGATGCCCGAGCCGAAGAACACCGGGCTCTGCGTGCCGGCGAGGAAGGCGGTGATGTCGAAGGGATGGCTGGCGCCCTGGATCAATTCCACGTCCTCGCGCAGCCGGCCCATTTCCAGCGGGAAGAGTTCGTCCAGCTTCGGATTATGGATGCCCTCGATCAGCTCGGTCTCGCCGCCGGCGTGCTCCTCGCCCGGCTTGAAGCGCATCAGCTGCTCGTGCAGCAGGTGCCAGACGCCGCGGAAGGTCTTGCCCATGCCGAGCGGCCAGGTGATCGGCGCGCAGTCGATCTGCAGCACCGACTCGATCTCCTGCAGCAGTTCCATCGGCTCGCGCACCTCGCGGTCGAGCTTGTTCACGAAGGTGATGATCGGCGTGTTGCGCAGGCGGCAGACTTCCAGCAGCTTGATGGTCTGCGCTTCCACGCCCTTCGCGGCGTCGATGACCATGACGGCGGCGTCGACGGCGGTGAGCACGCGGTAGGTGTCCTCGGAGAAGTCCTGGTGGCCCGGCGTGTCGAGCAGGTTGATGGTGTGGCCGCCGTAGTCGAACTGCATCACCGAGCTGGTGACCGAGATGCCGCGCTGCTTCTCCACCTCCATCCAGTCGGAGGTGGCGTGGCGCG
>JAEHDO010000054.1 GCA_016880375.1 Betaproteobacteria bacterium
GTCCAGGTCGAACCCGTGGACCAGGCACTCGGCGGCGCGGCGCGGCGACAGCAGCCAAAGCCGCGTCCCGGGCGCCACCGGACAGGCGGCGTCCACGCCGTTCAGCGGTTCGCGGATGATGCCGCTGGCGAATGACGAGGCGGCCTTGTTGGGAAGGCCTGGCCGCACGCTCACCGTCGGCAGGCGCAGTACGCGGCCGTCGACGAAGCCGCGGCGGCTGTAGTCGGCGAGCAGCAGTTCGGCGATGGCCTTTTGCGTGCCGTAGGACGAGGCTGGGCGCAACGCCAAGTCGTCAGTTACGACGTCAGGCAGGTCGCCGCCATAGACGGCGACGGAACTGGTGAACACCACGCGCGGCTTGTGTCCACGCTGGCGGCAGAGGTCAAGCAGCAGGCGCGAGGCGTCGAGGTTGATGCGCATGCCGAGCTCGAAGTCGGCCTCGGCCTGGCCGCTGACGACGGCGGCAAGGTGGAAAACGCCCGCCGTCCCGGCGTCGACGAGGCTCGCCATCAGGGTCGTGTCCGCGATGTCGCCGGCTACGGTACGGACACGCGGGTCGGCGAGACCCCCCGCCGGCGCCACGTCCACCAGCACGATCTCGTCGATATCGGCGCGGGCCAGGAGCTGTGCCGCCAGGCGTTTGCCGAGGAAGCCGGCGCCGCCGGTAATCAGTATCTTCATAACCTCCCCCTCAGACCAGCGTCTTCAGCCAACCCAAGCCATCCTCGGTCCTGCCGCTCGGTCGGTATTCGCAGCCGACCCATCCGGCATAGCCGAGTTCGTCGAGCAGGCGGAACAGGTAGCGGTAATTGACCTCGCCGTCGTCGGGTTCGTGGCGCTCGGGCACCGAGGCGATCTGGATGTGGCCGATCTGTTCGCGGTATTTTCGGAAGGTCATGGCGATGTCGCCTTCGACGATCTGCACGTGGTAGAAGTCCATCTGCACCTTGAGGTTGGGCGCCCCCACTTCCTCGCGGATGGCGTGGGCCTCGGCCTGGGTGTTGAGGAAGTAGCCGGGAATGTCACGGGTATTGATCGGCTCGATCAGCAGCATGCACCCGGCCTTCTCCAGTTCGGCGGCGGCGTAGCGCAGGTTGTCGACGAACACGGCGCGATGCCGCGCGCGGTCGGCGCCGGCGGGCAGGAGGCCGGCCATGGCGTGGATGCAGGGTGTGCCGAGTGCCGCCGCGTATTGGAGGGCGAGGGCCACGCCGTCGCGGAACTGTCGCTCGCAGCCGGGCAGCGAAGCGATGCCGCGCTCGCCGGCGGCCCAGTCGCCGGGCGGCATGTTGAACAACACGTTGCGCAGCTCGTTCCTGGCGAGCCGGCCGGCAACATCGGCCGGCGCGTAGTCGTAGGGGAAGAGGAACTCGACGGCCGTAAAACCCGCTCTCGCCGCGGCTTCGAAACGCAGCGGGAAGGCGACCTCGTTGAACATCATGGTCAGGTTGGCGGCGAATTTGGGCATGCCGAATCCTTTCACCTATCGAGTTTGAAGACAGTCTTCAGTTCGTCGATCTGCGCGCGGTTCAACGGCCGGGTCGGCACACCGCGCAGCAGCAGGAACAGCTTGGCGGTCTCTTCGAGTTCCTCGGTCGCATAGACGGCGGCTTCGAGCGTGGTGCCGGAGA
>JAEHDO010000375.1 GCA_016880375.1 Betaproteobacteria bacterium
CTCGAACTGGTCGACCGCGTCGAAGTCGCGCGCGGCGCCTTCGAGTTCTATCTGCGCAAGAAATAACCTTCATCAAACCAATCAGGAGAAGACAGCAATGGGCTACACGATCAACGGCGAGGAAAAGGAAGTCGACGCCGACGGCTACCTGCTGGAGCCGGATTTCAGCGACGAGGCGGTGCAGGTCATCGCCGCGGCCGAAGGCCTGGTTCTCAACGACGACCACTGGACGATCATCAACTACATGCGCGACAAGTACCGCGATGACGGCCACACGCCGAACTTCCGCAACTTCATGAAGGACATGGCGGAGCTGATGCCGGCAGCCGACTCGAAGCTCATGTACGATCTCTTCCCCAAGGACGGCCCGGCCAAGCAGGCGGTGAAAGTCGCCGGCCTGCCCAAGCCCTTCGGCAAGGGCGGTTACTGAAATGGGCGACGCCTACCGGGATACGGCGTCGCGCGAGATCCAGGTGAACGGCCGCGGCATCCCGGTCGATTCCGAGGGCTACCTGATCAACCTCGACGACTGGTCGGAGGAGTTCGCCCGCACGCTGGCGCAGGAGGAGGGCCTCGCCCTGACCGACGAGCACTGGCAGGTCATCCGCTTCATCCGCGACTACCACCACGATCATCGCGTGCAGCCGCAGGTGCGCGCGATGATCGTCCACTTCACCGGCAAGTGGGGCGCGCAGAAGGGCAGCAACCACTACCTGCACGAGATCTTCCCGCGCGGCGGGCCGCAGAAGCAGGGCAACCGCCTCGCCGGCATCCGCCGCACCAAGGGCGAGCACTGACGCCCGATGGCCATCCGCATCCGCAGCCGCTTCCACGCCGGCGGGCGCGAGCGCACGCTGGCGGAGCTCGCCAGCGTCGTCGCCATGTTGTCGTGGAAGCTGGCGGTGGAGTCGATCAAGCGCATGCGCGAGGCCAGGTTCGACATCGACCTCGGCCGGCCGTACTTCGACTACGTCTGCGAGACGATGGCCTTCCACGCGCACTTCGCCGACCGCGTCGCCTTCGAGCAACTGGCGCCGGAGAGCCGCGGCGAATTCACCACCGCCCTGGCGAAGCGCATGGGCGAGGCCATCGAGGACAACGCCGACATGCTGCTCGCGGCGACCGAGCCGGACGCCTGCCGCCGGTATTTTCTGGACGTGTTCAACGCCGCCGGCGCCGACTATGCCGAATACGGCTGCGACGAAAAGGGCCCGGACTTCGGCTTTCGCCGCGCCTACGCCGCGCGCGTGCGCGAGGGCATGCCGGAGAAGGACAGGAACTGGGTGTACGACCAGGTGATGGAGATCGAGGCGCCGGAGGGCGTGAAGGCCATCCGCAAGACGCTCACCGGCCTCTTCGGCGGCGAAGACAAAACGCAACGGCGTACCCGCGAAGGAGTATCCGGAGAATGATGCCCGCCCATTTCGACCTGGATAACGCCGCCGCCTACGCCGCCTGGCGCAGCAGCAAGCTGGCCACGCACCCGCGTTCGCTCGGCGACCTCGTCGTCGAACTCGCCGATCCGCGCCGGTTGACTTCCGCCGAACGCGAGGCGCTGCTGGCGCGCTGCGGCGTCGCCAACATGGCGCTCTACGCATCAGGCACCGGCACCGACCCGGACAAGGACATCCCGCGCCTGCTCGGCCGCCAGCTCGGCCTGGTCAACCTCGACGCCAACCGGCTGGCCGACGACGACGGCATCTCGCCGCTGGCGGTGGCGCC
>JAEHDO010000376.1 GCA_016880375.1 Betaproteobacteria bacterium
AGGCGCCCAGGTAGCCCAGCGCCAGGCGCGTGTCGGCGACCACCAGCAGCGGCAGGCCGAGCGCGCGTCCTTCGGCCCATGCCGCGTTGACCATCGCCGCCGCGGCACCGCGTTCGGCCGCAACCTCCAGGAACGCGTGGCCGTCGAAGTTCTCGCCCTTGAGCGCGATGAACAGCTCGCCGCGGGCAATTGTCCGCGTATCGGTCGACACGCCGTCGATGCGGGGATTGCCGTTGAGGGCTGTGCCGCCGCTGGCCAGCGCCGCTTCCATCAGGTTCATCACCGCGGCGCCCACCCGGGCTTTGCGCCGCCGGCGCACACAACGCACCCCTCGCCCTTCCGGGGAGAGGGGCTGGGGGAGAGGGTTCGGCGGCCGGTCACGAACCGGCCTCCAGGTTCCGCAGCGTCAGGGCGGCGGCGGCGCAGTCGACATCGGAGAACGGCAGGCGCCGGCCGGCAATCTCCTGGTAGGTCTCGTGCCCCTTGCCGGCGATCAGCACGACGTCGCGCGCATCGGCCTCTGCAAGGGCAACACGGATCGCCTCGGCGCGGTCGGTGATCACGCGCGGCCCCGGCGCGCCGCGCGCAATGTCGGCGAGGATGGCCTGCGGATCCTCGTCGCGCGGATTGTCGCTGGTGAGAATCACTGAGTCGGCGCGGCGCGCCGCCACTTCGCCCATCAGCGGGCGCTTGCCCGGGTCGCGGTTGCCGCCGCAGCCGAAGACGCAGACCAGCCGGCCGCCGCGCGCGCTGGCGGTGTCGCGCAGCGCCGCCAGCGCCTTGTCGAGCGCATCCGGCGTGTGGGCGTAGTCGATCACTGCCAGCGGCTGTCCTTCGCCGCCGAGGGCCTGCATGCGGCCGGGCGAAGAAGTCAGTCCCCGCAGCACGGCGGCTGCCTGGGCGAGCGGCACCGCCGAGGCCAGCAGCGTGCCGAGCACGGCCAGCAGGTTGGAGACGTTGAACTCGCCCACCAGCGATGCCTGGATGTCGGCGCGTCCCTGGGGGGTGACCGCAGTGAAGCGCAGGCCGCGCGGCGTCGCCGCGAAACCCTCGGCAATCAGAACTTCATCGATGCCCATCGCTGCGGAGGCGTTCAGCGCATAGCCGATGACCCGCACGCCGCGGCCGGCAAGGTCGAGGGCGATCTTGCGGCCGAGCGCATCGTCGAGGTTGAGCACCGCCGTCTTCAGGCCGGGCGTGGCGAACAGCTGCTCCTTCGCCGCGCCGTAGGCCTGCATGCTGCCGTGGTACTCGAGATGGTCGCGCGTGAGATTCGTGAACACCGCCACGTCGAAATGCACGCCATTCACGCGTCCCTGGTGCAGGCCGATCGAGGAGACTTCCATCGCCGCCGCCTGGGCGCCCTGCGCCAGGTAGCCGGCAAACAGCCGATGCAGCGTGAGGGCGTCCGGCGTGGTGTTGAGGCTTTCGGTGAGCGCCCCGATGAAACCGCTGCCGAGGGTACCGACCACGGCGCAGCGGCGACCGAGCTGTTCGAAGGCCTGGGCGATCCACTGGCTCACCGAGGTCTTGCCGTTGGTGCCGGTGACGCCGACGGTCCACAGCTTTTCCGAGGGACGCCCATAGACCAGATGGGCGAGCCACCCGGAGAGCGGCTGCAGGTCGTCCACCGCCACGTTCGGCAGCGCAATGGCCGTTTCGCCGGCATGGCCCTGCGGCTCCCACAGCACGGCTGAAGCGCCGCGCGCCACGGCATCGGCGATGAAGCGACGGCCGTCGGCGCGGGCGCCCGGATAGGCGACGAACACCTCTCCCGCAGCCAGCGCGCGCGAGTCCGCGCAGAGCCCAGTCGCCGTCACGCCTTGCCTTTGCAGTTCATCGAGCACGCGTTGCGCTTCTCCCAGTTCACGTTTCACAGACTCTCCGGCACCGCTGCGACATCCCGCGCCACCTGGACGGGCTTCAACGGCGCATCCGGCGCCACGCCGAGCGTGCGCAGGCTGCCGGCCATGACCTGGGCGAAGACCGGCGCCGCCACCTCGCCGCCGTAGTACTTGCCGGCCGAGGGCTCGTCGATCATCACCGCCACCACCAGGCGCGGATCCGACGCCGGCGCAAAACCGACAAACACCGCCACGTAGCGGTCGGCATAGCTGCCGCCCTCCAGCTTGTGCGCCGTGCCGGTCTTGCCGGCGACGCGATAGCCGGAGATCTGCGCCTTGGGCGCGGTGCCGCCGGGCTGCACGGCCATTTCGAGCATGGCGCGCACCTGCCGCGCCGTTTGCGCAGAAAAAATGGATTTGCCCGCGATCGGCGCCGATTCCTGCCGGGTCAGAGACAACGGGATCAGATCGCCGTCGCGGGCAAATGCCAGGTAAGCGCGGGCCAGCTGCATCAGCGTCACCGAGATGCCGTGGCCGTAGGACATGGTGGCCTGCTCGATCGGCCGCCAGGTTTTGAAGGGGCGCAGGCGGCCGCCGACCTCGCCCGGAAACCCGAGCCGAAGCGGCTGGCCGAAGCCGATATCGTCGAACATCCGCCACATTTCCTCCGCCGCGAAGGTGCCGGCGATCTTCGCCGTGCCGACGTTGCTCGACTTCTGGATGACCTGCGCCACAGTCAGCGGGCCATGCGGATGGGCGTCATGGATGGTGGCATTGCCGATGGTGAGGCGGCCCGGCGCCGTCTGGATCGGCGAATCGAAGCGGAAGCGCCCCTTCTCCAGCGCCAGCGCCACGGTAAACGGCTTCATCGTCGAGCCGGGCTCGAAGACATCGGTGAGCGCGCGGTTGCGCAATTGCGCGCCGGTCAGCTTGATGCGGTTGTTGGGGTTGTAGGCCGGCAGGTTGGCCAGCCCCAGCACTTCGCCGGTCTTGGCGTCGAGCACGACGACGCCGCCGGCCTTGGCCTTGTGCTCGGCCAGCGCCTGCTTCAGATGCGTAAAGGCAAGGTATTGCACCTTGGCGTCGAGGGCCAGGGTAATGTCCTTGCCGTCCTGCGGCGGCTTGATGCTCTCGACGTCCTCGACGATGCGACCGAGGCGGTCCTTGATGACGCGCCGGCTGCCCGGCCTGCCGGCGAGCTGGGCATCGAAGGCCAGCTCGATGCCTTCCTGGCCCCTGTCGTCGACGCCGGTGAAGCCGAGCATGTGGGCGGTGACCTCGCCGGCCGGGTAGTAGCGGCGGTATTCGCGCTGCTGATGGATGCCGGGCAGGTTGAGCGCGGCGACCTTCTCGGCGACATCCGGCGGGATTTGCCGCTTGATGAAGACGAAGTCCTTCTCTGCAGCGAGCCGGCGATTGAGCTCGCGCACGTCCATCTCCAGCAGCGCCGCCAGCTCGCGCGCCTGCGCCGGCGCCAGCCTGGCGTCCTCGGGGATCGCCCACACCGATTTCACCGGCGTAGACACCGCCAGCATGTCGCCGCTGCGGTCGGCGATGCGCCCGCGCGTCGCCGACAGCTCGATCACGCGGGCATAGCGCGACTCGCCCTTCTGCTGCAGGAAGTCGTTGCGCACC
>JAEHDO010000055.1 GCA_016880375.1 Betaproteobacteria bacterium
CTCCGGCAGCCGCGCCAGGCTGCGCGCGAGGTCGCGCAGTTCCAGGGCATCGCTCTGGGTGGGGCGCGACTGCAGGTCGGGCAGGGCTTCGTTGCCGGGATAGTCAACGAAACGCGGCCTGTTTGCCTGATTCACGAAGAGATTGTGCATGATGGAGAACAGCCAGGCGCGCAGGTTACCCGGCCGCCACAACGACCATTTTCCGAGCGCGCGCTCCAGCGTGTCCTGCACCAGGTCGTCGGCGCGCACCGCATCCCCCGTCAGCGCGCGCGCATAGCGGCGCAGACGGGGAATCTCGGCGACGATATCCTGGTGGCCCATCGGAAGGAACTTTACTCCTTGGCGATGCGCCAGGCGTTGTTGACGCCCTCGCCGGTCCTGTCGCCGGGCTTCTGGTCCTTGATCCAGTAGTAGAGCGGCTTGCCGCGGAAGGCCCACTGCCTTTTGCCGTCGTCGCGCGTCACGATCGACCAGTCGCCGGAAGGGCGATCATTGTCGGCGGCGAACAGCGGCGGCCAGTTGACCGCGCATGGCCCGTTGCAGACGCTCTTGCCGCTGCCGGCTGCGTCCTTGTCGAAGGTGTAAAGCGTCATGCCGTTGGTGCCGACGAAGGCGCCGCTTTCCATGCGCACAGGGGCGGCGGAGCGGGTTTCATAGGAAGCGCAGCCGGCAAGCAGGCCGAGTGCGACCAGGGGGATGCAAAGGGATTTTTTGTACATGGTTTCTCCTGTTGGGGTTGGGGCTGCATTGCGTAAACAAGCGCGGTGCCCGTTTTATTCCCCAAGAGAAGAAAAAAGGGGTGGCAGCCGCCACCCCCTTTGTCCGATTGCCCGGAAAGGCTTAACGCAGGCCAGCAACGTAGTCGGAAACCGCCTTGATTTCAACGTCGGACATCTTGGCTGCGACGGCGCGCATCGTCTTGTTGGGATCGTTGCCGCGTTCGCCGGTGCGGAAGGCCTTCAGCTGCATCTCGGTGTATTCGGAGAACTGGCCGCCGATGCGCGGGTACTGAGCAGGAATGCCGGCGCCGGCGGGACCATGGCAGGCCGCACACGCAGGCAGGCCTCGTGCGGCATCGCCGGCGCGATACAATTTCTGGGCAGCCTCGATGGCCTGCGCTTTTGCCAGTTCGCCCTTCTGCGTCTGGCCGGCATAGAAGGCGGCTACGTTCTTCATGTCCTGATCGGTGAGTGCGGCAACCATGCCGCCCATGATCGGGTTGTTGCGCTCGGCCGGCTTGCCGCCGTCGGCCTTGAAGTTCTTCAACTGCTTGTAAAGGTAATCGGCATGCTGGCCGGCGAGCTTGGGATTCGCTGCGACGGCGCTATTGCCATCGGGGTTGTGGCAGGCGGCACAGATTTGCGCGGCGACCTGCTGGCCTTTGGCGGCGTCAACCTTGGGGGCGGCAGTTTCAGCGGAAGCGGGCTTATCGGCGGCCTGGGCCGTCGCGGCGAAGGCAAGGGCCAGCGACAGGGCGATGAAACGATGAACCATGGGTACGACTCCTCGGGGCCTGAATTTTAAAAAACTGTTATTCTATACCAACTTACCTGTGTTGCGCCATGTTCTGCTGGCGCTTGTGTGCCAGCCCTATGTCCCTGTTTGCCAATGCGGTTTTTGCGATCTCCGCTGAAAAGCTGAGCGACCTGCCGGCGCCCTCTGGCGCGGAAATCGTCTTTGCCGGCCGATCCAACGCCGGCAAATCGAGTGCGATCAATACCTTGGTGGGAATGACGCGGCTGGCTTTCGTCAGCAAGACACCTGGACGCACCCAGCTGATCAATTTTTTCCGGCTTCGCAACGGCGCTTTTCTGGTCGACCTGCCCGGTTATGGCTATGCCGACGTTCCTGAGAAGGTGCGTCGTCACTGGCAGAGCGTGCTGGCCGCCTACCTGGCGCAGCGCAGCATCATCTGCGGCCTGGTGCTCATCATGGATGCGCGCCGGCCGCTGACCGATCTCGATCGCCAGATGCTCGAGTGGTTCGGCCCGACCGGCAAGCCCATCCATATCCTGCTGACCAAGGCGGACAAACTGACGCGCACCGAGTCGGCGAAAGTTCTGCAGACGACCCGGAGCGAACTGACTCCTTGGGCCGACCAGATAAGCGTGCAGCTTTTCTCGAGCTTGAAGAAAACGGGTGCCGACGAGGCGGAAAAGGTCATAGGCAGTTGGCTGGGGGTAGTCGAGCAGGTGCCAGAAAAAAGAAATGCCCCCGGCTAAAGGGGAGAAAAACCGGGGGCAGAAACGCCTTAACTTGATTAAGGCCCCGCTCAGGGAGGTGAAGCGGGAGACGGTTCAACACCATCTGTCGTTTCTGA
>JAEHDO010000377.1 GCA_016880375.1 Betaproteobacteria bacterium
CTGGCTGCCGAGCACGGCGTCGATGCGGTTGCCGGTGTGCAGGACGAGGTACTGCCGCAGCCAGCTCATGGCGGAAGTGAACAGCATGAACAGGATCAGGGCGACGCCGATGACCACCAGCGTGGACTGGGTCTGGTGCACCACCACCTTGTCGATGATGACCTGCGTGAACACCGGCGTGGCGAGGCCGACGAGCTGGATGGAGAGCGAGGCGATCAGCACGTCGCGCCAGATGCGCTTGTGCCTGAGGAGTTCGGGCAGGAACCAGCGGAAGCCGAATTTTTGGGCTGCGGTGCCTTCCTCTGCCCCCTCTCCCCCTGCCCCTCTCCCCGGCGGGGAGAGGGTTGTGGCGTCGCGGGCGACGAGGATGAGCGTCGGTTCGAAGTAGAGGTCGAACTCGTCCAGCGGCAGGGTTTCCGGCTGCTCGGTTCCGGCGCAGAAGAACATGAACTGGTTTTTATCGGCGCGCAGGATGAGCGCCGGTCGCGCCGGCTCCGGCTCGCTCGGCGCTTCGGCCTCGCCTTCGCGCACGACATGCAGTTGCGTAGGCGCGCCGGCCGAGTGCGGAACTCGATGCAGGAAGGCGATGCAGGGACATCGCGCAAGCGTTTCAGTGAAGGCTAATGCCCGCGAAGCGGGCGTTATGCCGGAACTAAAAGTCAGTCCTGGCAGGTCGGCGGCGGTGACGCTGCGCTCGCCGGTCTTGAAGCCCAGGGCGCGGGCGGCTTCATGCAGGGTGACGGTGGAATGCGGCGGGGGAAATTCCTGGGCGACCAGCGCCGGGTCGAAAGGGACGCGGCCGATCTGGCACAGGCTGCCCAGAAGCCACAGCAAATCCTCGCCCCCCAAGCGAGATGCCAGCACCTGCCCCCTCCCCGATCAGCCGGCTCGGGCCGGTCTTGATGATGATTGAATAGGGGATTAGAGCACGATTCCATTCCTGTATTTCGTGAAATATTTCACGAAATTTCATTAAATTGAAATCAGGAGAAGCTTGATGTTTGATGCTTTTCTTTGTTTTATATTGATTTAAATAGCCTTAACCAGATCTTGAGGAATGTCATGTTTCAACTTGATGTTTTCCCTGTATTGGTTTATCGGGCTTCAGGCAAGCAGGTGCCGGGCAAGCCCGGGAACAAGCCAGGGACTACTTGACGCGGGTGAGGTGCGGCCGGGGCGGGGGTTCGGTGGGAGGTTCCGGCGCCTCGGGGGCGCCTTCTTCTGCGGCGGCCGACTCGTCGCTCTGGTCGCCGATTTCGAAGGCCATGCCCTGCCCGTTCTCGCGGGCGTAGATGGCGGCGACGTTGGCGATGGGGATGGAGAGCGACTGGGCGACGCCGCCGAAGCGGGCCTGGCAGGTGATGAGGTCGTTGCCCATGTGCAGGTTCTGCACGGCGTCGGCGCCGAGGTTGAGGACGATCTGGCCGTCACGCACGAACTGGCGCGGCACCAGGGTGCTGGCGTCGACCTGCACGGAGATGTAGGGCGTGAACCCCTGGTCGGCGCACCACTCGTAGAGGGCGCGCAGCAGGTAGGGCTTGGTGGATGCGACGGAAGACATGGAAACTTGCGAGGGAACAGCGGGA
>JAEHDO010000378.1 GCA_016880375.1 Betaproteobacteria bacterium
AGAAGTTCAAGGCGCCGGTGCGCGCCCAGTACGAGACGCAGGGCCACCCCTATTACGCCACGGCGCGGCTGTGGGACGACGGCATCGTCGACCCGGCGCAGTCGCGCCGCGTGCTGGCGCTGGGCATCTCCGCCTCGCTCAACGCACCGATCGAGCCGACGCCGTTCGGCGTGTTCCGCATGTAAGGGAGACAAGAATGAGCGAAACCATCATCACCGAAATCGACAACGGCGTCGGCATCATCACGCTCAACCGTCCGGAGCGCCACAATGCCTTCGACGACGCGCTGATCCGCGACCTGTCCACGGCCCTGGTCAGGATGGACACCGATCGCGACGTGCGCGTCGTCGTGCTCTCCAGCACGGGGAAAAGCTTCTGCGCCGGCGCCGACCTCAACTGGATGAAGCAGGCCGCCGGCTACACGGCCGAGGAAACCCAGCGCGATGCCATCGAACTCGCCGGCATGCTGCGACTGCTCAACGACATGAAGAAGCCGACGGTGGCGCGCGTGCAGGGACCGGCCTACGGCGGCGGCGTCGGCCTGGTGGCGGCCTGCGACATCGCCATCGCCGCCTTCGACGCGCAGTTCGCGCTGACCGAGGTCAGGCTCGGCATCGTTCCGGCGGTGATCAGTCCCTACGTCCTTGCCGCCATCGGCGAACGCAAGGCGCGCCGCTACATGCTGACCGCCGAGCGCTTCTCGGCGGCGGAAGCCTACCGCATCGGCCTGGTGCACGAGATCGTGCCGGGCGAGGCGGAACTCGACGAAGCCGTCGGCGAGATCGTCGACGCGCTGCTTGCCAACGGACCCGTCGCGCTGGGCGAATGCAAGTCGCTGATCAAGGCCGTCGCTAACCGGCCGATCACCCAGGACGTGATCGTCGACACTGCCAGGCGCATCGCCCGCTTGCGCGCGTCCGCCGAAGGCCGCGAAGGCATGGCCGCCTTCCTCGAAAAGAGGAAACCCAACTGGGTTTCCTCTTTTGGCCGAGGCTAACGTGAGCGCCGCGAACGTTAAGGCGCGCAGCGCCGGCCGCAGCCAAAAGCGCAAGCCCAACAGGCTCTAACATGTTCACCAAGATACTCATCGCAAACAGGGGAGAGATCGCCTGCCGCGTCATCAAGACGGCGCGGCGCCTCGGCATCCGCACCGTCGCGGTTTACTCGGCGGCCGATGCGACTGCCCGCCACGTGCGCCTTGCCGACGAGGCGGTGCTGATCGGGCCGGCGTCGGCGCGCGAGAGCTACCTCGTCGCCGAGCGCATCCTCGAGGCGGCGCAGAAGACCGGCGCCCAGGCCGTGCATCCCGGCTACGGCTTCCTCTCCGAGAACGAGGCCTTCGCCGAGGCCTGCGCCGCGGCCGGCATCGCCTTCATCGGCCCGCCGGTGGCGGCCATCCGCGCCATGGGCTCGAAGAGCGCCGCCAAGACGCTCATGGAGAAGGCCGGCGTGCCGCTGGTGCCCGGCTACCACGGCGACAGGCAGGACGCCGCCTTCCTCGAACGGGAGGCCGGCCGCATCGGCTACCCGGTGCTGATCAAGGCCAGCGCCGGCGGCGGCGGCAAGGGCATGCGCATCGTCGAGAAAGCGGCCGAGTTCGCCGCCGCGCTCGCCTCGTGCCAGCGCGAGGCGGCGTCCTCCTTCGGCGACGACCGCGTGCTGATCGAGAAGTACCTCGTGCGTCCGCGCCACATCGAGATCCAGGTCTTCGGCGACACGCAGGGAAATTGCGTCTATCTCTTCGAGCGCGACTGCTCGGTGCAGCGCCGCCACCAGAAGGTGCTGGAGGAGGCGCCCGCGCCCGGCATGACGCCTGACAGACGCGCCGCCATGGGACGCGCCGCGGTGGAAGCGGCGAAGGCCGTCGGCTACGTCGGCGCCGGCACGGTGGAGTTCATCGCCGAACAGGACGGCAAATTTTATTTCATGGAGATGAACACCCGCCTGCAGGTCGAGCACCCGGTGACCGAGATGATCACCGGCCTCGACCTCGTCGAGTGGCAGCTGCGCGTCGCCGCCGGCGAGCCGCTGCCGCTGGCGCAGGAGCAGCTCGCCATCCGCGGCCACGCGCTGGAGGCGCGCATCTACGCCGAGGACCCGGACAAGGGCTTCCTGCCGTCGACCGGGCGCCTGATCCACCTCGCGCCGCCGGCCGAATCGCTCAACGTGCGCATCGACACCGGCGTCGAGGAGGGCGACGAGATCACGCCGCACTACGACCCGATGATCGCCAAGCTCATCGTCTGGGACGTCGACCGCGAGCGGGCCCTCTCGCGCATGCTGCAGTCGCTGGCGCAGTACCGCGTCGTCGGCGTCGCCAGCAACGTCGACTTCCTCTCGCGCCTGGTGGCCTGCCCGGCCTTCGCCAATGCCGACCTCGACACCGGCCTCATCGAGCGCGAAAAGGCCTTCCTCTTCCCCGAGGGCGTCGAGCCGCCGGCCGAGGTGTTCCTCGTCGCCGCCCTGGCCGAGCTGCTGCGCGAGGAGGCCGCCGCCCGCACCGCTGCCGCCAGCGATGCCGACCCGCATTCGCCCTGGCACCTGCGCGACGGCTGGCGCCTGAACGCTTCTTTTCGCAGGCCGCTGCTGTTCCGCTTCGGCGAGGCCGAGAAGACCGTCGCCGTCGGCTACGCGCGCGGCGGCTACGAGCTGGTGCTCGACGGCATCGCCACCGCGGCGCGCGGCGAGCGCACCGGCAACAGCACGCTGCGCATCGAACTCGGCGGCATGCGCCTGCCGGCGACGGTGATCGCCGCCGGCGAGAAGCGCCACGTCTTCCTGCACGGCCGCGCCTGGCAGCTGGCCTGCGTCGACCCGCTCTACCATGCCGGCGAAGGCGTCGGCGAGAGCGGCGGCCTTGCCGCGCCGATGCCGGGCAAGGTCATCGCCCTCATCGCGCCGCCGGGCAGCGAGGTCGAGAAGGGCGCGCCGCTGCTGATTCTCGAGGCGATGAAGATGGAGCACACCATCGCCGCGCCGGCGAAAGGTTTGCTCAAGGCCTTCCATTTCGGCGTCGGCGATTCGGTCGCCGAGGGCGCCGAGCTGGTGGACTTCGAGCCGGCGAAGTGAGCGAGGGTCGGACATGAGCCTGCCGCCGCGCGTGAAAATCGTCGAGGTCGGTCCGCGCGACGGCCTGCAGAACGAAAGTCAGCTCGTGCCGAGCGCCGTCAAGATCGGGCTGATCGACCGCCTCGGCGCCGCCGGCCTGACGGCCATCGAGGCCACCGCCTTCGTCTCGCCGAAATGGGTGCCGCAGATGGGCGACGCGAGCGAGGTCATGGCCGGGATGCAGCGTCGCCCCGGCGTCGGCTACCCGGTGCTGGTGCCCAACATGCAGGGCTACGAGCAGGCCGTCATGGCCGGCGCGCAGGAGGTTGCCGTCTTCGCCGCCGCCTCCGAGGCCTTCTCGCGGAAGAACATCAACTGCTCCATCGCCGAGAGCCTGGAACGCTTTCGTCCCGTCATGGAGGCGGCGCGCCGCGACGGCGTGCGCGTGCGCGGCTACGTTTCCTGCGTGGCGGGCTGTCCCTACCAGGGTGAGGTGCAGCCGGCCTCGGTGGCCGAGGTGACGGCGCGCCTGCTCGAGATGGGCTGCTATGAAGTCTCGCTCGGCGACACCATCGGCGTCGGCACGCCGGCCTCTGTGATGCGCATGCTCGACGAGGTGGCGCTGCTGGTGCCGGTCGAGCGCCTCGCCGGCCATTACCACGACACCTGGGGCATGGCGCTGGCCAACATCTACGCCTCGCTCGAGATGGGCGTCGCCGTCTTCGACGCCTCCGTCGCCGGCCTCGGCGGCTGCCCCTATGCGGCCGGCGCCTCGGGCAACGTCGCCACCGAGGACGTGGTGTACCTCCTGAACGGCCTCGGCATCGACACCGGCGTCGACCTCGACCGCCTGGTCGATGCCGGCGCCTGGATCTGCGCCGAGCTCGGCCGCGCGCCGTCCTCGAAGGTGGCGCGCGCCGTGCTGGCGAAGCGGGCGAAACCGTGAGCATTCCCTCGCCCTGCATCGACGTCTGCTGCATGGACGCAGCCAGCGGCCTGTGCGCGGGCTGCCTGCGCACGGCGGACGAGATCGCCGGCTGGGCCGCCGCGCCGGACGCGCAGAAACTTCTGATCCTCGCTGCCATCGCCCAGCGCCGCGCGCACCTGGAGGCGTCGCCCGAATCCCTGCGCGGCGACTGCGACCGATGAAGACGGCGGACTGGTACTTCGATTTCATCTCCCCCTTCGCCTACCTGCAATCAGAGGTACTGCACCGCTTCGACGGCAAATTGGCGATCCGCCCGGTACCGGTGCTCTTCGCCGGCCTCTTGAAGCACTGGGGCCAGAAGGGCCCGGCCGAGATGGCGACCAAGCGCCGCTTCAGCTACCGCCAGGTGCAGTGGCTGGCCGAGCGCAACGGCATCCCCTGCCGCTTTCCGCCGCAGCATCCCTTCAACCCGGTGCGCGCGCTGCGCGCCGCAGTGGCGCTCGGCGCCTCGATGGAAGCCATCCATGAAATCTTCCGCTTCATCTGGGGCGAGGGGCGCGACCCCAACGCGCCGGCGGAATGGGCCGAGCTGGCGCGGCGACTGAATGCGCCGGACCTCGACGCGCGCTGCAACGACGCTTCAGTGAAAAGTCAGTTGCTGCGGAACGGCGAGCAGGCGCTCGCCGCGGGCGCCTTCGGTGTGCCGACGCTGGCCATCGACAAGGAACTCTTCTGGGGCTTCGACGCCACCGACATGGCGCTCGACTGGCTCGCCGATCCGGCGATGTTCACGCGTGGCGAGTACGCGCGGTTCGATGATCTGCCGGTAGGCGCGGCCCGCAAGGAAGTGGCATGAGCTTGTTGCCTGAACAGATCCGTGTATTGGAACGCGGCTGGCTCTCCGCCAACAACATCGTCTTCCACGAAGGGATGGAGGCGACGCTCGTCGACTCCGGCTACGTCACCCACGCCGGCCAGACGCTGGCGCTGCTGGAACATGCGCTGGAAGGGCGCAGGCTGGTGCGCCTCATCAACACCCACTCGCACTCCGACCA
>JAEHDO010000379.1 GCA_016880375.1 Betaproteobacteria bacterium
CGCTGACCGAAATCAAGGCGGTCGGCAAGGCCCTCGGCTGCTCGGTGAACGATCTTCTGCTCTCGGCGGTGGCGGGGGCGATGCGCGCCTACCTCGCGGAGCACGGCGATCCCCTGGAGGGAGTGGAAGTTCGTGCCCTGGTGCCGGTCAACATGCGTTCCGAGGCGGACGAAGGCAAGCTGGGCAACCGCTTCGGCCTGGTCACCCTGCTGCTGCCGGTCTATATGGAGAATCCCTTCGAGCGCGTGTTCGAAGTCCGGCGCCGCATGGCCGAACTGAAGGGTTCCTACCAGCCCGTCGTCGCCCTCGGCATACTCGCCGCCACCGGTCTGGCGCCGAAATTCGTGCAGGACATCGCCCTCGACATCCTCGCCAACAAGGCTTCGGCGGTGATGACCAACGTGCCGGGGCCGCCGCATCCTCTCTACATGGCGGGAGCGCGCCTGGCGCAGCAGATGTTCTGGGTGCCGCAGTCGGGCGACATCGGCATGGGCGTCTCCATCCTCAGCTACGACGGCAAGGTGCAGTTCGGCCTGGTCACCGACCGGCACTTCGTCACCGACCCGGAGAACATCGTCTCGCGCTTCCGGCCGGAATTCGAGAAGCTGGTGTACGCCCTGCTGCTGGAGCCCTGGGAGGAGCTGCGCACGCCGGAGGAAATCGCGCAAAGCATCGAGGAGCAACTGGCCGTCGGCCAGTGCGCGCCGGCGATAAATCCGCGCCAGCCGCGCGCATCGCGCAGGAAACCGGCCGCCGAACCGCTGCCAGCCGCCCAGGACGCGAAGGCGGAAACGCCGCCGTCCCGCGCAGACTGACTATTACTCATCCAGTTCCGCCTTCGCCGCCTCGACGTCGAGGCGCTCCATGGCATCCGCCGGCTTGAAGGCGGCCGCCTCGTGGTAAAGCTTTTCCGCCTGCTTCATCTTCGCCTCGCCGAACAGCATCACCAGGCCGTTGGCGTACTCGATGCGCGCAATGGCCGATTCCGGGTTGAGCTTGAGGGCCTTCTCGTAGTGATCGATGGCGGCGTCCTTCTTGGCGCCGTAGGTCAGGCCGCCGACCATGGCCCCGACCTTGTTGATCACCTCGGCGTGGAAGGCGCCCAGCGCAATGTGCGCGTCGGCATGATCCGGATTCAGCTTCAGCGCCTGCTTCAGGGCGTCGCGCACCTTGGTGCCGAGGCCCTGCGTCAGCGCCTTCGCCACCGAAATGCCCTGGCTGTAGCGTCCCAGGGCCAGGGCGTAAAAATAAAAGGCGTTGGGGTACTTCGGCATCTTCCCCATCTGTTCCTCGCCGCGCGCAGCGGCCTCCTCGAACAGCGCCAGCTTCTTCTTCTCGTTGTCCTCAAGGTAGGTGGCGTAGATCGTCGCCGCCTTGTTGGCCACCGCATAGCCGGGCAGGCCCAGGCTCAGGCCCAGCTCGCAGGCCTGCTGGAAATCGCCCTGGTGGTAGAGGCGCCAGGCCTCCTGCACCTGCTCGTCCGCGGGAAAAGGTTCGCGATCGCCGCGATGCAGGCGCTCCCAGTTCTTCTTCAGCGCCGCGCCGGCGTAGACATAGGCTTTGTCCGCCTGGGTAAACTTTTTCCATCCGCCCTTGGCCATCCTGGTCTCCTTATTGAGTGACGTATTCCTTCGAAAGCTGTTGCAGGAGCTGGCGCGACGCCCCCTGCAGGAAGGGCGCCATCATCGACATCACCTGGTACACCCCGCGACCGAGTCCGCTGCCCGCGTCGCGGCGGCGCGGGTCGCGCGCATACTCGAATGGCAGCCAGTAGGTCGCGATCACCGCCATGTTGGTCGCCAGCGCCTGGCGCTCGCCGGGGCTGGCCTTCATCTCGCCGGTCGCCACCAGCCCTTCGCACAACGCCGCCGCCGTTTTCACCTTGTGCGCCAGAATCTGCTTGAAATGCACCTCCAGCAGGCGGTTGCGCGACAGCAGGTCGTCCAGATCGCGATAGAGGAAGCGGTATTTCCAGATTCCCTCGAACAGCAGGTGCAGGAACAGCCACATGTCCTCGACATTGGGCGCGCGCCGCGCCGGGGCTGACAGCGTCTCGCCGATCTCCCGCTCGAACTCGGCGAACAGCGCGTTGACGATCTCGTCCTTGCTGTGGAAATGGTAGTAGAGGTTGCCCGGGCTGATGTTCAGGTCATCGGCGATCACCGTGGTGGTGACGTTCGGCTCGCCGAACTCGTTGAACAGCCTGAGGCTGGCCTCGAGGATGCGCTCGCGGGTGCGCCTTTTCGGTTTCTTTTCCATGGCCTGCAAAGCATAACACCCCCTCGCCGAGGGTAAAACCGCGAGCGGCTAGGCTGCCTTGCGCACCGCCTGCTCCCTGTGCTTCAGCCAGCGCTCCAGCTCCACGAGGGAATCGCCCAGGCGGTGACCCACCGCCAGCAAAGTGTCTTCCTTCTCGGCATGGCCGCCGATGTCGTGATGCATCAGGGAGCGCTTCTCCTTGATCTGATCGAGCCGGATGCGAATGCCGTGCCTGGCCAGGATCGGCGCCAGTTCGTGACGTCGGCGATAGAGCTCGGTGCGCGTCTTCTGGTAGGCGTGCTCGCACAGGCGGCGGCGGCTGGCGTAGCTGAACATGTTCGTGAAGAACATCTCGGGGTCGTCGCTGTTCGGCTCGAACAGCACCACATCGGCGTTCTTGTACTCGATGCGGTACTTGGCCATGCCCACCTGCATGCGGGAATGGATGATGGAGCGAAAGGTCTGCGCCAGCACCACCGGCAGTCCGCCTTGCACCAGCTTCTGGTGCCGGCCGGCGCCGCGCTTCACCGCCAGTTCGGAATCGAAGGGTACCAATGGATTGATGCACAACACCAGATCGGCGCCCTCCTTGAGGGCTACCGAGGCGTGCAGCGTCTTCTTCAGGGCGCCGTCGACATAGTAACGGCCGTCGATCTCCACCGGCGGGAACAGCCCCGGCAGTGCCGCGCTGGCCTGCACCGCCGTGGAAATCGGCACATGGTCCTCGCCCGGCGTGCCGAACACCACCGACTCTCCCGAGTCGAGATCCGTCGCTACCAGGAACAGGCGGCGCCTGAGCTTGCGAAAATCGTTGCTGCGGCCCGGCGCGGTGAATATCCGGCTGAGGAAATCGTGGATGCCGGCACTGTTGAAAATGCCGGTCGGGATGGCCTGGGAGAGGCGCTGAAACGACTCGAAGAAGCTCTGGCTCCAGGGATTGGCCAGGTAATTCCAGATCGAGGCCAGCAGGAGCGGCGGCACCGACAGCGCGCGCAGCGCATATTCGCGGAAGGCCGGCTTGAGCAGGAGTTCCGGCTCGAACGGCTCCTCGGCGGTGTCGTTCTCGATGAACATGTGGCGCATGCGCTCGGGCGTCAGCCCGTTCGCCAGCCCGGCGGCGATGAAGCCGCCCGAACTCACGCCGACATACACGTCCAGCGCATTGAAGTCGACGCCCTCCAGGGACTCGGACAGCGCCAGCAGCGC
>JAEHDO010000009.1 GCA_016880375.1 Betaproteobacteria bacterium
AAGGCGGTGCCCTCGTCTTCGCCATACTCGTAGATCTGCACGACATTCGGGTGGTTGAGGCGGCCGGCGGCCTGCGCCTCGCGCTTGAAGCGGGCGAGGATCTCCTCGACCTCGGCACGATCGAGCTGCTCGCGGCGCACGGTCTTCAGCGCCACGCGGCGACCGATCATCGGATCGAAGCCCTCGTACACGATGCCCATGGCGCCCTGTCCCAGCTCGCGCCGGATTTCGTACTTGCCGAGTCGGTTCATACCCTGCCCCAGTGGATCCGCGCGTTCGCGGCGATGGCGGCCCGCAGCCGTCACTTGTGTTTCGAGTCGATCTCCCAGACGTTCTTCTGCACCAGCCGCTGCACCATGCCGTCGAGCGTCAGGCCGCCGGCCTCGCCGCCCGAGAAGCCCAGAACCGAGGACGACTTGGCCCCCAGCTCCATCTTCTCCTCGGTGTAGCCGCTGGCGACCTGCTCGGTAGTGTTGGCGTCGATGATCTTCCAGCGCATGCCGATGATCCAGACGCCGGTGGATTCCCGGGTGTCGACCGAACTGACGACGACGTCGCCGGCGGCGCCGCCGCGGCCGCCGCCGAAGATGCCGATCAGCGCGCCGATGGGCCGGCCGCTGAAGCCTTCCTGCGCCTGCGCCACCTGTTCGGCCTTGAGGACGTCGAACTTGATCACCCACTTGGTGGTTTTCAGCTTGCCCTTCTGCAGGTATTTGCGTGCCGACTGCGGATCGCCGAGGTTGTAGGCAAGCTGGAATTCCTGCAGCAGATGGCCCAGGCTCGACCGCTCCAGCACCTTGAAGTTGGCCTTGGTGAGTTCGATTTCGGCGAAATCGGCGATATTGTTGGGGCCGAATTTCTGCATGAAGTTGGCGTTGTTGCTTTTCACCTCGCCCGGAATGACGATCAGCGCCGGTCCGGGTTTCGAGGCGTTGGCGTACTCGACCGGCTTGTACAGGCCCTTGTCGGCCATCTCGTTGGCCTTCTGCGACGTGCTGCTGCCTTGCGTCGGCGAGGGACTCTCGAAGGTGGGCTGGGCGACGGCCGGCCCGGCCAGCGAGACCAGGATTAGGCCAAGGATGCAGAGCGGTTTGTTCATGTCGGTTCCCGATTATTTATTGCCGGCGCTGCGGCAATAATCATTGTAAAGCTGCGCCACCACCTCGTCCGCCTGCTCGTTCACCAGCGTCAGCGCCATGCCGAGGGTGTCGGTGCCGGAGTAGGAGTCCGCCCTGGCGGCGACATTGGAAATCGTCCGGCCGCCGGAGGAGACGAGGGTGAAGCCCATGTGCACCGCAACCTCGTTTATCTTCAGCACCGGGTTGATGCCGGTCTGCGTCGTGATCAGGCCGCGCAGGATGAAATTGGCGCCGAGTTTCTTCGAGGCGTTGATGGCGGCATCCGGGTCGTTGCGGAAATGCGCCTCGATTTCCGCCTGGGCGATCTGCGCGCGGATCTCCTCCTGCGTGTAGGTCTTCAGGCCGAGTGCGCGCAGGCGGTGGTTGATGGCCTGAAAGTGCGGGCCGTAGCGGCTCTGCGTGGTGTTGTAGCCGTTGGCCGTTCTTTCCGCGATCACCAGCATGATCTTCTGGTTCTTCAGGCGCTGCTTGCAGGGCGTCGACACCAGCTGGCCGATGCGCTGGGCGCGGGCCTGGTCCTCCCCCTTGGCTTTTTCCTCTTCCTCGGAAAACTTGAAGGCTTGTGCACTGCCGCAAGCGAGGGCCAAAGTCAGTATGTAGGGAACGGCGAGCT
>JAEHDO010000380.1 GCA_016880375.1 Betaproteobacteria bacterium
GCCTGCTGCTCGGCGTAAATCTTTTCGCCCAGCTTCTGGCTGACCTGCGCCAGGGTGGTGGTCCTGGCTTCGATCGTTTCCTTGTCGTTGCCCTTGTGCGCTTCTTCGGCCTCCTTGATGGCGGACTCGATCTTGCCTTTCTCGTCGGCATCGATCTTGTCGCCATAGTCGGCCAGTGCCTTCTTCACCGAGTGGATCATGGCATCGCAGGCGTTGCGTGCGGCGACCAGTTCCAGCACCTTCTTGTCTTCCTCGGCGTGGGACTCGGCGTCCTTCACCATGCGGTTGATCTCGTCTTCGTTCAAGCCCGAGCTGGCCTGGATCTTGATCTTGTTTTCCTTGCCGGTGGCCTTGTCCTTGGCCGAGACGTGCAGGATGCCGTTGGCGTCGATGTCGAAAGTCACCTCGATCTGCGGCATGCCACGTGGCGCCGGCGGGATGTCGGACAGGTTGAACTGGCCCAGACTCTTGTTGCCCGAGGCCACGTCGCGCTCGCCCTGGAGCACGTGGATGGTCACGGCGGACTGATTGTCGTCGGCAGTCGAGAACACCTGGCTCGCCTTGGTCGGGATGGTGGTGTTCTTGTGGATCAGCTTGGTCATGACGCCGCCCAGGGTTTCGATGCCGAGCGAGAGCGGGGTGACGTCGAGCAGCAGCACATCCTTCACCTCACCCTGCAGCACGCCGGCCTGGATCGCCGCACCCACTGCCACCGCCTCGTCCGGGTTGACGTCGAGACGCGGTTCCTTGCCGAAGAATTCCTTTACCTTCTCCTGAACTTTGGGCATGCGCGTCATGCCGCCGACCAGGATCACGTCGGAAATGTCGCCAACCTTGACGCCGGCATCCTTGATGGCAATGCGGCAGGGCTCGATGGTGCGCTTGATCAGCTCTTCCACCAGGCTCTCAAACTTGGCACGGGTGATCTTCATCGCCAGGTGCTTCGGACCACTGGCGTCCGCCGTGATGTAGGGCAGGTTGATCTCGGTCTGCTGCGCGCTCGACAGCTCGATCTTGGCCTTTTCCGCCGCTTCCTTCAGGCGCTGCAGGGCCAGCACGTCGTTCTTCAGGTCGACGCCCTGGTCCTTCTTGAACTCGGTGACGATGTAATCGATCACGCGCTGGTCGAAGTCCTCGCCGCCGAGGAAAGTGTCGCCGTTGGTCGACATCACCTCGAACTGGTGCTCGCCCTCGATCTCGGCAATGTCGATGATGGAGATATCGAAGGTGCCGCCGCCCAGGTCATACACCGCGATCTTGCGGTCGCCTTCCTTCTTGTCCAGGCCGAAGGCGAGCGCGGCGGCGGTCGGCTCGTTGATGATGCGTTTCACCTCCAGGCCGGCGATCTTGCCGGCGTCCTTGGTGGCCTGGCGCTGGCTGTCGTTGAAGTAGGCCGGTACGGTAATCACCGCCTCGGTCACTTCCTCGCCGAGGTAGTCTTCGGCCGTTTTCTTCATCTTGCGCAGCACCTCGGCGGAAACCTGTGGCGGCGCCATCTTCTTGCCGCGCACTTCGACCCAGGCGTCGTTATTGTCCGCCTTGACGATCTTGTAGGGCATCAGGTCAATGTCCTTCTGCACTTCCTTTTCCTCGAAGCGGCGGCCGATCAGGCGCTTCACCGCGAACAGGGTGTTCTTGGCGTTGGTGACGGCCTGGCGCTTGGCCGAAGCACCGCACAGCACTTCGCCATCGTCCGTGTAGGCAACGATGGAGGGTGTGGTGCGCGCGCCCTCGGAGTTCTCGATGACCTTGGGCTTGCCGGCTTCCATGACCGCTACGCAGGAGTTGGTGGTGCCGAGGTCGATGCCGATGATTTTTCCCATGATGGTTCCTTGGATGCGTTGTTAAGCTTGTGTTTGATATGGGGTTTCGGAGCTGCTTTTCAAGCGCCTTTGGACTTCGATACGACAACCAGGGCCGGACGGATCACCCGTTCGTTGAGGGCATAACCCTTCTGCAGGACGTTGATTACCCGGTTGGCCTCGCCTTCATGCTCGAGCGTACTGATGGCCTGGTGGCAGTGCGGGTCGAACTTTTCGCCTAGTGGGTTGATCTCGGCCAGGCCGGACCTTTCGAAGGCGGTGGAAAGCTGTTTCAGGGTCAACTCGACGCCGCTCTTCATGTTTTCGACCGTGGCGTTTTCGTCGGCCAGCGCCGCTTCCAGGCTGTCCTTGACCGGCAGCATCTCGGAGGCGAACCTCTCGGCGGCGTACTTGTGCGCCTTGGCGATGTCCTCCTGGGCGCGCCGGCGCAGGTTCTCGGTTTCGGCCTTTGCGCGCAGCCAGGCATCATGATGCTCGGCGGCCTTGAGCTCGGCCTGGCGCAGCAGTTCCTCTGGGCTGGGCAGGGTTTCAACCTTGCCCTCCGGGGCGGCAGCGGCCGCTGCCTTGCCGTCCGTGAGAGGCTCCTCAAAGCCGGGCTTGGCGGGTGGGGTGTCGTGCATGCTTCTTCTCCCTGCAAACGATCTTTGCGAATTTGAGGCGGATTTGGCATTTTCAAGTGGGCAAACTGCAATTTAGGGCACCGGTCCGTGATTTGTACCCTTGTCGCCTGTTCATGCTCGGCCTAGCATAGCCACGATGAGCCAGGCGGATAAGATCGAATATATCGGCAAGTACCACGTCATCCAAATACTCGGACGAGGCGCTACGGCCACCGTATACTTGGCGGAGGAGCCTGGGCGGGCCGAACCGGTGGCGATCAAGCTGGTACGCTTCAGCGGCGGGGCGGACGAGGCGCAGTGGACGCGCCGGCTGAAGAAGCTGTTCGCCACCGAAGGGGCGATGGCGAAGAAGCTCGACCATCCCAACATCATCAGGATCCACGATACCGTTTTCGAAGAAGACCAGGCCTACATCGTAATGGAGCATGTCACGGGCCGGGAATTGTCGAATTTCTGCTCTTTCGACACGCTGCTGCCGCTGCACCGCGTTGTCGGCATCGTCTTCAAGTGCTGCCTGGCGCTGGATTATGCCTTCAAGCAGGGCGTCATCCACCGCGACATCAAGCCGGCGAACATCCTGGTCGACGACGAGGACAACGTGAAAATCATGGATTTCGGCTTGGCGTTGAATACCGCGAAGAAGAGCGAGTCCGATTCGACCTTCATCATGGGCGTTGGCTCGCCGGCCTACATGTCTCCGGAGCAGATCAAGGGGTATCCGCTTAACCAGAAAACCGATCTCTACTCGCTGGGGGTGGTCCTGTTCAACCTGTTGACAGGGCGTCTGCCTTTCCGTGCCGCCAATACGGCCCAGCTGGTCTACAAGATTGTCAATGCCGATCCGCCGATGCCGAGCCAGATCAACCCCAATGTGCCCGTTTCGATGGACAACATCATCCGGCGGGCCCTGGAAAAGGATCTTTACTCGCGCTACCGCAACGGCGCGGAAATGGCACAGGACCTGTCGGCCGTGCGCTACCAGGTCGTCGACGACAATTGGGTGGCACTCGACACTTCGCGGCTGGATATTCTCAAAAAACTGGAGTTCTTCCGCGGCTTCGAGGAACTGGAGTTGTGGGAGGTGTTGCGCATCAGCACCTGGCGCGAGATTCCGGCGGAAGTCCTGCTGATGCGCGAGGGCGACGAGGAATCCGGCTTTGGCATCATCGTCGAGGGGGAGGTCGAGGTATCGATGGAGGATCGGGTCATTAGCCGGCTCGGCGCCGGCGAAGTGATCGGGGAGATGGCCTATCTCAGCCAGGATGTCCCAAAGCGGAGCGCCTCGATTGTCACGCTGACCCCGATCGTCTATCTGGACATAAACAATTCTGCACTGGCGCTGGCAACCGAGGAGTGCTTCCAGCGTTTCCAGAAGAAACTGGTGGCCACAGCGGTCAAACGCCTGGCGGCGGCAGACCACAGTCTTGCGCTCCATGGCGAGCAGGCGCACAAGCCGGCCATGTCCGACAGGCTGGAAATCGAACTGGAGTTGGAGCCCCTGGCCGAGCCGCCTGCAACAGCCAAGCCGAAGAACAATGCCTGATCTGCGCCGGCAGGTTAAGCCAAGCGGTCATAGCTAAAGTCAGTCGCGCCAGGACGGTGTCAGCCTGACGGGCGGCAGAGGTTCAGTCTTGAGCAGTGATCCAGCGCACCAGGTTGCCCGTGTCCATGGCGCCGGATTGACGCGCGATTTCCCGACCATTGCGGAAAATGACCAGTGTCGGGATGCTGCGGATGCCGAAGCGGGCGGCAATCTCCTGCGCCTCCTCGGTATTCAGCTTGGCGAGACGGTAATGCGGTTCCAGCTGATGGGCAGCCTGGGCGAATGCCGGCGCCATCATTCGACAGGGGCCGCACCAGGGCGCCCAGAAATCCACGACTACCGGGATGTCGCTGCGTTCGATATGGCGGTCGAAAGAGGCGTCATCCAGCTCGACAGGATGGCCGGTAAACATGCCGGCCTTGCACTTGCCGCAAGTCGGGCGCTCGGACAGGCGGCCCGCCGGAACGCGGTTTGCCGTACTGCAATGGGGACAAACAACCACGAGCGTGTTCGACATCTACTTACCTTTGCAATGGGTTACCTTCGACATGATGGCGCTGGCCCGGAAATTCAAGCGGGCACTACAGTTGCATCTCGATTTCAGAGAGGGCAATTTGACTGCCCGTCCCGCGCCCGAGCTTGCCGTCGACGAACTGACAGCGCCGAGGGACACAGCCCGATCAGGTTGCGGGCGAGCATTACCCGCGGCGAGTTCCAGCCGCGGCGTGCCCTTTTCGCCGAAGGGCAGGGCTTTTTGGGCTAGACGCCGTTACAGCCTGGTGCAGCTTCAACCCGCCAGGCGATTTCGCACCATCCCGGCGAGGGCATCGATCCACTCGTGGCGCTCATTCAGGCAGGGGACATAGCGGAATTCGCGGCCGCCGGCTGCGAGGAATGCCGCCTTGCATTCCATGCCGATCTCCTCGAGCGTTTCCAGGCAATCGGAAACGAACCCCGGGCAGATCACATCCACTCGCCGTACGCCGTCCAGCGCCAGCGCCTCCAGCGTCGGTTGCGTGTAGGGCTGCAGCCATTCGGCCGGCCCGAAGCGGGACTGGAATGTGATCACATAATCGGTTTCCGCCAGCCCGAGGGATTCCGCCAGCAGCCGGCCGCTGTCAATGCATTGCCCGTAATAGGGATCGCCGCGAGCGATGCTGACCTTGGGCAGGCCGTGAAAGCTCATCACCAGTTTTTCCGGTCGGCCGTAGTCCATCCAGTGGGCATTGACGCTCGCGGCCAGCGCAGCAATATAGCGGGGGTCCTCATGGAAGCTTTCGACTGTGGCCACCTCGGCGGCCTGGCGATGCCGCCGGACCCATGCCGAGACGGCGTCCATCGCGCTGGCCGTGGTGCTGGCGGAATACTGCGGATAAAGCGGTAGGACCAGGATCCGCGCGCAACCCTGCGCTTTCAGTCTGTCCAGCACACTGGCCACCGAGGGGTCGCCGTAGCGCATGGCCCATTCGATGACGAGATCTCCCTGACCCGATTGGCCCAGGTAGCCGCGCAACAGCTTGGCCTGGCGCTCGGTATGCACTTTGAGTGGCGAGCCTTCAGGCGTCCAGACCTTGGCGTACTTCTCAGCGGATTTCTTCGGGCGGGTGTTGAGGATGATGCCGTTCAGCACCAGCCACCAGAGCGGCCGCGGCAGTTCGACGACACGCGGATCCCAGAGGAACTGCTTCAGATACTTGCGCAGGGCGGGAGCCGTGGGGGCCGCCGGGGTGCCGAGATTGATGAGCAGGACCGCAGTCTTGCCTGCCGCCCTTGGCGACATCGATTGCGTCATGGTGCGGACAAGGCGCTCGACAACAGCTTGGCGGTGATGTCAACGATAGGAATGATGCGCTCGTAGGCCATGCGCGTCGGGCCGATGACGCCGACCGAGCCGACGATACGGCCGTCGACCTCGTAGGGGGCGGTGATGACGCTGCATTCGTCCAGCGGCGCCAGCCCCGATTCGCCGCCGATGAACACCTGCACACCCTCGGCACGGTTGCTTACGTCGAGCAGTTGCACCAGCCCGGTGCGCTGCTCGAAGAGGCTGAACAGCTCGCGCAGGCGGCTCATGTTGGAGGAAATGTCCTCCACTTCCAGCAGGTTTTTCTCGCCGGAGAGGACATACTGATCGGAGGTCTCGGCAACTGCCTGGTTGCCGGCCTCCATGGCGGCAGTCATCAGTTCCGTCATGTCGGCGCGCAACTGGCGCAATTCCTCCCGCACACGGTTGCGGATCTCACCGAAATCCAGCCCGGCGAAGTTCTGGTTGAGATAGTTGGCGGCACTGACCAGCTCGGACGGGGTATAGGCCCGCTGCGTAAACAGAATGCGGTTTTGTACGTCGCCCTCGGCCGTGACGATGATGAGCAGGATGCGCTTCTCGGACAGGCCGAGGAATTCGATCTGGCGGATTTTTGGCGTAACGCGCCTCGGTGTCACCACCACGCCGGCGAAGCGGGTCAGGTCGGAGAGCAATTGCGAAGCGGAATTGATCAGGCGCTGCGGCTGGTTGGGCTGCAGCTGTTCCTCCATCTCGTGCATCTGCGCCTCGGGCAGCGGTTGCACGGTGAGCAGGCTGTCGACGAAGAAACGGTAGCCTCTCGGTGTCGGCACGCGCCCGGCGGAGGTGTGCGGGCTGGCGATGAAGCCCAGTTCCTCCAGGTCGGACATGACATTGCGCACCGTGGCCGGCGAAAGCTCCAGCCCTGAATATTTCGACAGGGCGCGCGAACCCACCGGCTGGCCATCCGCCACATAGCGTTCGATCAGCGTCTTGAGGAGAATCTGGGCGCGTTGGTCAAGCATCCGCTTCATTCTATTGAAAATGGCGGCATCGTGCTGCAATCGCAAGGGGGGATTTGTGGTTAAATTCCACCCATGAACCCTGCCTTCCGCACTATCGCCCTGATCGGCAAGTATAAAGGCCCGGAAATCGCCGAATCGCTGATGGCGCTGGCGGCGTTCCTCAAGAGCCGCGGCATCGACGTGCTGGTCGAGGAGGGCACCGCCGCCCTGGTGGGGGACAATGGCTTTCCCGTCGCGTCCTACGACAGCATCGGCGCGCGCGCCGACCTGGCCGTTGTGCTCGGCGGCGATGGCTCCATGCTGACCGCCGCACGACAGCTGGCCGAGGCCGGCGTTCCGCTGGTCGGCGTCAACCAGGGACGCCTCGGCTTCATGACCGATCTCGCCCGCGACGACATGCTTGACGGCGTGGCTGACCTCCTCGAAGGCAAGTTCAAGAGCGAGCAGCGCATTCTGCTGGAGGCTACCGTCCGGCGCGGCGACGCCGTCGCCTTCCAGACGCTGGCGCTCAATGATGTGGTGGTTAACAAGGGCGACCTCGGCCGAATGATCGAATTTGCAGTGTCCATCGACGGCGAGTTCATCTACAACCAGCGCTCCGATGGCCTCATCATCGCCACGCCCACCGGCTCCACCGCCTATGCGCTTTCTGCCAACGGTCCGATCCTGCATCCGGCAGTCCCCGGCATTGCCCTGGTGCCGCTTTGTCCGCATGCGCTGTCTAACCGGCCAATCACGGTGAGCGACGACAGCAGCATCGAGATCGTCCTGCATGCGCCGCACCGTGCCCGGGTGCATGCCGACGGGCAGGAAAAATTCGATATCGAGGCAGGCGACCATGTCAGCGTGGCGCGTTCCGAGCGATCGATCCGCTTTCTGCATCCGCTCGGCTACAGCTATTTCGCCATGCTGCGCGAGAAGCTGCTCTGGAGCGAAACGCCGCGCCGTTACTGATCCGCAAACGATGCTGCGCCGTCTCTACATCCGTGACTACGTCATCGTTGACCAGCTGGAACTGGAATTCTCCGCCGGCTTTGGGGCGCTGACCGGCGAGACCGGCGCCGGGAAATCCATTCTGGTCGACGCGCTCTCCCTTGCGCTGGGCGAGCGGGCGGATGCGGCCTCGGTGCGCAACGGCTGCGACAAGGCCGAGGTCTCGGCCGAGTTTGTCTTGTCCGCAGGCAGTCCGGCGGCCGCCTGGCTGCGCGCCAACGATTTCGACGGCGATGCCTGCCTGCTGCGGCGCGTAATGGAATCGAGCGGCCGCTCACGCGGCTACATCAACGGTATTCCGGCGACGCTGAACCAGATGCGCGAAGCTGCCGATTTCCTGGCCGACATCCATGGCCAGCACGCCCATCACTGCCTGCTGCGCAGCGATGCGCAGCGCCAGTTGCTCGACGGCCTGGCCGGGCAGCGCCCCCTGGCCGACCAGGTGGCGTCGCTGCATGCGGCCTGGCGCAAGGCGAAAGAAGCACGCCAGGCAGCTGAAAGCAACGTCGAGGCCAATGCCCGCGAGCGCGAGATGCTGGCTTGGCAGGTAAAGGAGGTCGCTGCCCTCAGCTTCGATGCCTCAGGCTGGATCGAAACCGGTTTGGAGCATAAGCGGCTGGCGCATGCCGCCGCGCTGCAGGCAGGGGTGGAGGAGGCCCTGGAGGGGCTGTCCGAAGGCGAGCTGGCAGCCATGTGGCAGGTCGAACGGATGGGTGCCCGCCTGCGCCAGCTCATTGACTACGACCCGTCCCTGAAGGGTGCGCTGGAAACCATCGAGGGCGCCCAGATGCAGCTGCAGGAGGCTGCCCGTGCGCTGCGCCATTATCGCGGCCGCATTGACATCGACCCGGCGCGTCTCGCCGAGGTGGAGAGCCACATTCAGGCGGTGCATGATGCCGCGCGCAAATATCGGGTTCAGGCCGAGGAACTGCCGCAATTGCTGGCCGGCTGGGGTGCGCGCCTGTTGGAACTGGAAACCCTGCAGGATGCCGCCGTCCTGGCCGAACGCGAGGCGCAGGCGCAGCGTGAATACCTTGCCCGCGCGGAAACCCTGAGCAAGGGGCGACGGAAGGCTGCTGCCGCCCTCGGCAAGGGGGTGACCGAGGCCATGCAGCAGCTGGCCATGCCGGGGGGGCGCTTCGAGGTGGTGCTCGATAAGCTGCCGGAAGGCGCCGCTTATGGACTGGAGAACGTGGAATTCCGCGTCAGCGCGCACCCCGGCCAGCCCGGCGGGCCGCTGTCGAAAGTGGCGTCAGGCGGCGAGCTTTCCCGCATCGGGCTGGCCATCCAGGTCATCGCCTCGACGGCGGGCAATGTGCCGACGCTGGTCTTTGACGAGGTCGATGTCGGCATCGGCGGCGGCGTTGCCGAGATCGTCGGGCGCCTGCTCAAGCAGCTCGGCAGCGAGCGCCAGGTGCTGTGCGTGACCCATCTGCCGCAGGTGGCGGCGCAGGCCGATTGGCAATGGACCATCGCCAAGGAGGGTGCGGGCAAGGGGATCGCCAGCCGCGTCACGCCGCTGGATCGCGAGGGCCGTATCGAGGAGATCGCCCGCATGCTCGGTGGCGTCACGATCACGCCGACCACCCGCAAGCATGCAGCCGAGATGCTCGGTTATTGAGCGATACCGGGTATTCCGAACATCGTCACGAGGCCGGTCGCGATGAAGACGCCGGCGGCGGTGTAGCGAATCGCCTTCATCGGCAGTTTCTGCGCCAGCGCCTCGCCCACCAGCACCGCCGGGATATTCGCGATCAGCATCCCCAGCGTGGTGCCGAGCACCACAGCCGCCAGGGCATCGAAGCGCGCCGCCAGCGCCACCGTGGCCAATTGCGTCTTGTCGCCCATCTCCGCGATGAAGAAGGCGATCGCCGTGGTGACGAAGGCGCCGGCCCGGTGCAGCTTGGGGTCGTCGTCGAGCGAATCCGGATGCAGCGCCCATAAACCGAAGCCGACGAAAAGCAGCCCCGTGGCCCAGGGCAGCACATGCGGGGCAATCAGGCTTGCCAGCCAGACCCCAACCGAGCCGGCCAATGCATGGTTGAGAATGGTGGCGACAAAAATGCCGAGGATGATCGCGCCCGGCTTTCTCATCCGCGCGGCGAGGACGAAGGACAGCAACTGGGTCTTGTCGCCGATCTCGGCCAGCGCGACGAGCACCGCCGACGTCAGGAATGCTTCCATTCACGCGGGAGGATCAGCGATCCTGTTTCTTGTTCGGGCAGTTTGGCTTGATGCAGTCGGCGTAGAGGTAGAGGGCGTGCTCGCTCACCTGGAACCCGCGTTCCTTGGCGACCTTGTTCTGGCGCTTCTCGATCTCAGGATCGTAGAACTCCTCTACCTTGCCGCATTGCAGGCAGACGAGGTGATCATGGTGCTTGCCTTCATTCAGCTCGAATACTGCCTTTCCGGACTCGAAATAGTGCCGCTCCAGCAAGCCTGCCTGTTCGAACTGGGTCAGCACGC
>JAEHDO010000056.1 GCA_016880375.1 Betaproteobacteria bacterium
AGTCGAAGCAGTCGGCCGGGGAGTACGCGGCGATCACCGGAATCGGGCATTCGCCGTTCCTGCCGTAGACCGCCTGCAGCAGGTCGGACTGCTCGATCTTGGTCGGCAGGCCGGTCGAGGGGCCGCCACGCTGGACGTTGACGATCACCAGCGGCAGCTCGAGCATCACGGCCAGGCCCAGCGCCTCGGTCTTCAGCGCCATGCCGGGGCCGGAGGTGGTGGTCATGCCGAGCGCGCCGCCGTAAGCTGCGCCGATGGCCGAGCAGATGCCGGCAATCTCGTCCTCGGCCTGGAAGGTATTGACGTTGAAGTGCTTCAGCGCCGAGAGCTCGTGCAGGATGTCGGTGGCCGGCGTGATCGGGTAGGAGCCGAGGAACAGTGGCACGCCGGAGCGCTCGGAGGCGGCGACGAAGCCGAGCGCCGCGGCATGGTTGCCGGTGAGGCTGCGATAGGTGCCGGGACGGATGTCGGCGGAGCGCACGCGGTAGCTGGTGACGAACATCTCGGTGGCGTCGGCGTAGGCATAGCCGGCGCGCAGCGCCAGCACGTTGGCTTCGGCCAGTTCCGGCTTCCTGGCGAACTTCTTGCGGATGTCCTCCTCTTCCTTCTCCAGCGGGCGGCTGTAGAGGGAGAGCATCAGGCCGAGGGCGTAGTAGTTCTTGCAGCGGCCGACTTCCTTCTTGGAGAGGCCGGCATCCTTCAGGGCGTGGGCGGTCAGCCCGGCGATGTCGATCCGGTACAGGCGGTAGTCGCCGAGGCTGCCGTCCTCGAGGGGATTGGCGGCGTAGCCGGCCTTGGCGAGGTTGTTGTCGCTGAAGGCGCCGCTGTTGGCGATGATGATGCCGCCGTGCTTGACATCCGACAGGTTGGTCTTGAGCGCCGCCGGGTTCATGGCCACCAGCACGTCGGGGGCGTCGCCGGAGGTGAACACCTGGCGCGCGGCAAACTGGATCTGGTAGCCGGAGACGCCGAACAGGGTGCCGGTCGGGGCGCGGATCTCGGAGGGGTAGTCGGGATGGGTGGCGAAATCGTGGCCGGCCTTGGCGATGGCCCTGGAAAACTCGTTGCCGGTGAGCTGCATGCCGTCGCCGGAATCGCCGACGAAGCGGATGACGACGCTGTCGAGCTCCTCCACCGGGCGCGCCGGCGCACCCCGCTTCGCCCCGACTTGTGCTGTTCCTGCCGAAACCGACATGACTGCCTCCCTGGAATTGCCCGTTGGACGCGACTTTACCCCACTTCGCGATTGCATTATAATTTGGTTACAAACAATTTGCTATTCACCGTTTTTGACCTGGATCAAATCCGGCGCAAAAAAGCGGTGGTAGCTTGACGGCAACAAGGAGGCACCATGAGCATCCATACCCTGGTTGACCGGCTCTGCAGCCGGCTGCACGACGCCCCCCAGTACCCGACGCAGGGCGCCACCCTGTTCGTGGACCTGGAACGCAAGGAAACCCGCCGCAAGTACCTGCCGGCCGAGGTGCTGACGAACTTCCTCGGCGGCCGCGGCGCCAACATGTGGCTGCTCTACAACCTGCTGCAGGAGGAAAGGGACGCCCTCGACCCCGAGGTGCCCCTGATCTTCGGCGCCGGCGTGCTGACCAGCGTGATGCCCTCGGCCACGCGCGGCAACTTCACCAGCAAGTCGCCCGAATCCTACGCCATCCTCGACGCCAACGGCGGCGACTATTTCCCCTCCTTCCTCAAGCGCCACGGCTACGATCACCTGGTGCTCTACGGCAAGGCGGCGCAATGGACCCTGCTGAGGATCGCCCTCGGTGAAGTCACCTTCGAGGACGCGACGTCCTACGCCGGCCTCGACAACCTCGACACGGCGGCCGCCGTCGAGCGCGACTTCAAGTGCAAGGAGCGCAAGGACATGGCGCTCGCCCGCATCACCAGCGCCGGCGAGAACGGCGTGCTGTGCGCCGGCATCATGGGCGGCATCAAGGCCATCTGGGCGCGCGGCGGCGGCGGCGCCAAGATGGG
>JAEHDO010000381.1 GCA_016880375.1 Betaproteobacteria bacterium
AACTTCGGCTGCAGCACGCTGGAATGGGCCTATGTCGCCGCCGGCCGCCTCGACCTGCTCCTGCATGGGGGGCAGAAGCTGTGGGATTATGCTGCCGGTCGCCTCATCCTCGAGGAGGCCGGCGGGCGCCTGTGCTCGCTGAAGCAGGACGACTTCGACGCCGACGACCTGTGGAAACGCTCGGTGATCGCCGCCGGCGACCCTGATCTGTTCACCGCCTGGCGCGACTGGATCCGCGCGCGGCGCTAGGCCCCCCCTTCTGCGGTGAATCGATCAGCCGGCCGCTCTCCTCGAGCAGGAAGAGGCGAAAAGCCGCCGCTGCCGGCAGCAGCCGCTTCTCGGCGCGATGCACGACATGCCACTGGCGCTTCAGCGGCGTGCCGGCGACGTTCAGGCGGGCGATGTTGTGCGTCGCCAGCTCCAGGGCGATGGTGCGCTCGGAAATGAAGGAAATGCCCATGCCGGCCATCACCGCCTGCTTGATCGTCTCGTTGCTGGTCATCTCGACGCTGCGCTGCGGCACCACGCCATGCTCGGAGAGGAAGCGCTCCATCGCCGCGCGCGTGCCGGAGCCAGGCTCGCGCAACAGGAAGATTTCCTCCGCCAGCCGCTGCGGCCCGATGCGCCTGAGCCGCGCCAGCGGATGATCCGGCGCGGCGATGAACACCAGGGGGTTGTCGGCAAAGGGCTCCGACACCGTTTCGATTTCCTGCGGCGGCCGCCCCATGATGGCGAGGTCGATCTCGTTGTCGGCAAGCTGCTGCACGATCGCCTCGCGGTTATGCACGCCCAGCCGCAGCTCCACTTCGGGATGCTTGTCCCTGAAGGCCGCCAGCAGGCGGGGAATGAAGTATTTGGCGGTCGACACCGCCGCGATATTCAGCAGGCCGCCGCGCAGGCCCTTCATCGCCGCCAGCGCCTCCTCGGCCTCGCGCAGTTGCTGGGCGACGACGCGGGCGTGGCGCGCCAGCTCGATGCCGGCCTCGGTGAGGAAGACCCGCTTGCCGACCTGCTCGGTGAGCGGCAGGCCGGCTGCTTCCTCAAGGCTTCTCACCTGCATGGACACGGCCGGCTGGGTGAGGTGCAGTTCTTCGGCAGCGCGCGAAAACGACAGGTGGCGCGCCACCGCCTCGAAGATCTTCAGCTGGCGCAGGGTCAGGTGCATGGTCAACCTCATTCCATAAGGGATAGCGCAAGATTACCATAACAAACATTTAGTTCACCTTATAGTTAATCGGGAATACAGTGCGGCCATATTCAACATGACCGAGAATCGAAGGAGGAAGCATGGATCAGTCAAACCGTTACGCCGACCTCAGCCTGAAGGAAGAAGACCTGATCAAGGGCGGCAGGCACATCCTCGTCGCCTACAAGATGAAGCCCAAGGCCGGCACCGGCTATCTCGAGGCCGCCGCCCACTTCGCCGCCGAGTCGTCGACGGGAACCAACGTCGAAGTGTCGACCACCGACGACTTCACCAGGGGCGTGGACGCGCTGGTGTACCTGATCGACGAGGCCACCGAAGAGATGCGCATCGCCTACCCGATCGACCTCTTCGATCGCAACATCACTGACGGCCGCATGATGCTGGTGTCCTTCCTGACGCTGGTGATCGGCAACAACCAGGGCATGGGCGACATCGAGCACGCCAAGATGTACGACTTCTACATGCCGCGCCGCGCCATCGAACTGTTCGACGGTCCCGCCGTGGATATCAGCAACCTGTGGCGCATTCTCGGTCGCCCGATGGTCAATGGCGGCTACATCGCCGGCACCATCATCAAGCCCAAGCTCGGCCTGCGCCCGGAGCCCTTCGCCAAGGC
>JAEHDO010000382.1 GCA_016880375.1 Betaproteobacteria bacterium
GGCAGCATCTTCAGCTCCTTCTTCCAGACGAACAGCGTCCACGGAAAGATCATCTGCAGGACGATGGTCTCCCAGGCCGACTGGTGCTTGGAGAGGATGACCGAAGGGCGATCGGGCATGTTCTCGCGCCCCAGCACGCGGTAGTCGATGCGCAGCAGATGCTTGATCAGCCAGGTCGCCCCCGCCACCCAGGGCACCACGGAACGGCGGCGCCAGCGATGCGGCAGCGGAAAGCAGAGCATGACACCCAGGGCATAGGGCGGCGTGATCAGCACCAGCAGCAGCATGAAGAGGGCCGAGCGCAGGATGATCGGCAGGCTCGGCCTGGGCGCAGCGTGGCTCATGCGGCAATGTGCGCCGCCGCCGCGGCCAGGTCGGGAAACACCAGCGTTTCGCGCGGCAGGCCGGGATGGTCGTGCGTCTTCGCGCCCTTGCCGGTCAGCACCAGGATGGGTTGCGCGCCCACCAATGCGGCAGCCTGCAGGTCGCGCAGGCTGTCCCCCACGGCCGGCACGCCCTTCAGGTCGGTGCTGTAGCGCACGGCAATCTCGTGCAGCATGCCGGGGCGCGGCTTGCGGCAGTCGCAGGTCGACTCCGCCGGATGCGGGCAGAAGAAGATCGAGTCGATGCGCCCGCCGGCGAGGGCCGCGGCCTTAATCATCTTGTCGTGGATGGCGTTGAGGGTATCCATGTCGAACAGGCCGCGGCCGATGCCAGACTGGTTGGTCGCCACCACCACGCGATAGCCCCATTGCGTCAGGCGGGCGATCGCTTCCAGGCTGCCCGGAAGCGGCCGCCATTCGTCCGGCGACTTGATGAACTGGTCACTGTCGTGGTTGATGACGCCGTCGCGGTCGAGGATGACCAGTTTCATGCGGAGAGCTTGGACAAATCGGCGATGCGGTTCATGGCGCCGTGCAGGGTGGCAAGCAGGCCGAGGCGGTTTGTCCGCAGGGCGGCGTCCTCGACATTAACCATGACGTGGTCGAAGAATTCGTCGACCGGGCCCTTCAATGCCGCCAGCGATTGCAGCGACGCTGCGTAGTCGCCCTGTTCAAATGCGGCGTCGGCTTTCGGCTTGACGACGGCCAGCGCGGCATTCAGCGCGACCTCGGCCGGTTCCTTGAGCAGTGCTGCGTCGGCCTTCGCCGTCACGCCGCCACTGACTTTCTTCAGGATGTTGCCGACGCGCTTGTTGGCGGCGGCAAGGCTGGCCGCCTCGGGCAGCGCCGCGAAGGCGCGCACGGCGGCGAGCCGCTTCTGGATGTCGCCGAGGCGCTGCGGGCGCAGGCTGACCACCGCATCGACTTCCAGCGCCGAGTAGCCCTGTTCGCGCAGACTGCCGGCCAGCCGTTCGTAGATGAAATCCGCGAGCTGCCCGGTCACCTCGCCTTCGGCAAGCCTCGCGGCGCGGAACAGCCACCCGAGATCGAGCGGCAGATCGCGTTCGATCAGCATGCGGATGACTCCCAGCGCATGACGGCGCAGGGCGAACGGATCCTTGTCGCCGGTGGGCAACTGGCCGATGCCGAACATGCCGGCGAGGGTCTCCA
>JAEHDO010000383.1 GCA_016880375.1 Betaproteobacteria bacterium
CCAAGCCGCCGAAGATCAACCACGACCTCGTCGCCAACGTCTGCGAGCGCCCCTCCGTCGTCGCCCGCTGCCCGGTGGCGGCGATCCGCCCGGCCATGGTGAACGGCAAGCCCTCGCTGGAAGTCGACGAGAAGAAATGCGTCTGCTGCGGCGCCTGCTTCCCGCCCTGCCCGCCGATGCAGATCAACGATCCCGAGCACTCGAAGCTGGCCATCTGGGTCGGCGGCAAGAACTCCAACGCCCGCATGAAGCCGCAGTTCATGAAGATGGTTGCGGCCGGCCTGCCCAACAACGCCCCGCGCTGGCCGGAAGTCGCCGCCGTGGTGAAGAAAATCCTGCGCGTATACAAGGAAGACGCCCGTCCGTGGGAGCGCATGGCCGACTGGATCGATCGCATCGGCTGGCCGCGCTTCTTCGAAAAGACCGGACTGCCCTTCACCAAGTACCTGATCGATGACTGGCGCGGCGCGCGTTCCAACCTGAACGCCTCCACCCACATCCGCTTCTGATCCGGTGATCCCATGAATATCGGCATCCTCATCAACGAAGGCCCCTACACGCACGAGGCGACGGACAGCGCCTACCTGTTCGCCCGTGCCGCCATCGAGAAGGGACACCAGGTCAGCCGGGTGTTCTTCTACCATGACGGCGTGAACAACTCGTCGCGCCTGACCGAGCCGCCGCAGGACGACCGCCACATCGTCAACCGCTGGTCCAAGCTGGCCGAGGAGCACAAGGTCGACCTGGTGGTCTGCGTCGCCGCGGCCCTGCGGCGCGGCATCAAGGACGAGAACCTGGCGCCCGGCTTCCGCATCTCCGGGCTGGGACAGTTGATCGAGTCCGGCATCCAGTCCGATCGCTACGTGACGTTCGGAGACTGAGGAGAGCACCATGAGCGAAGGACAGATCAAGAAATTCATGTACGTGAACCGCAAGGCGCCGCACGGCACCATCTATGCCCTGGAGTCGCTCGAGGTGGTGCTGATCGCCGCCGCCTTCGACCAGGACGTCAGCCTGGCCTTCATGGACGACGGCGTGTACCAGCTGAAGAAGGGCTGCAACACCAAGGGCATCGAAGTGAAGAACTTCCAGCCGACCTACCGCGCGCTGGACGACTACGACATCAACAAGCTCTACGTCGAGAAGGAGGCCCTGGAAGCGCGCGGCCTGACGGAAGAGGACATGTGCGTGCCGGTGGAGGTGCTCACCCGCGCCGAGATCGGCAAGCTGATGGAAACCCAGGACATCGTCCTGAGCTTCTAAGGGGAAGGGATAACCAATGCTGCATATCGTAAACAAGTCGCCCCTCGACCGGCCCGCGCTCGACACCTGCCTTGCCACGGCGCAGCCGGGCGGGGCGATCCTCCTCATCGAGGACGGTGTCTACGCCGCGACGACCGGCAACAGCGCCGCCGGCAAGCTCACGCAGGCCATGGGCCAGATGAAGGTCTATGCGCTGAAACCCGATCTGGAAGCGCGCGGCATCGCCGATCGCGTCCTGGAAGGCGTCAATCTGGTCGATTACGGCGGTTTCGTCGATCTGGTGACGGAACACGCCACCTGCCAATCCTGGCTTTAAGCGATTTTTTTTAGGAGACACACCATGGCTATCGAATTGAACGGCAAGACCTACGAAACGGATGAAGAAGGCTACCTGAGCGACATCAGCGAATGGAACGAGGACGTCGCCAAGGTCCTCGCCGAGCAGGAGAACGTCAACATGACCGAGCAGCACTGGGAGGTCATCAACTTCCTGCGCGAGTACTACAACGAGTTCCAGATCGCCCCGGCCGTGCGCGTCCTGACCAAGGCCATCGGCAAGAAGCTCGGGCCGGAGAAGGGCAACAGCCAGTACCTGTACGAGCTGTTCCCCTACGGACCGGGCAAGCAGGCCTGCAAGATCGCCGGCCTGCCGAAGCCGACCGGCTGCATCTGATCGACTGAAACGTCTCCTGCCGCGCCAGGCCCGCAGGGTCCTGGCGCGGACCCGGATCGCTTGACACCAGGACCGACTCGCCCATGAGCGCAGCCACGATCTTCTTCGCCGTCCTCTTCTACGCCGCCACGGCGATCCTCGTCGCCGGCCTGGCGTTCAAGATCGCGGACTATTTCCGCACGCCGGCGCCGCTGAAGATCCCCACCACCCCGGCGCCGACCACCACCGGCGGCGTGGTGCTGCGCATGCTGCGCGAGGTGGCGCTGTTCGAGAGCCTGTTCAAGTCCAACCTGTGGATCTGGGCCTTCGGCATCCTCTTCCATGGCGCGCTGCTGCTGGTGCTGCTGCGCCACCTGCGCTATTTCACCGAGCCGGTGTGGTTCTGGGTCGGCTGGGTGCAGCCCTTCGGCCTGTATGCCGGCTTCGCCATGGTGGCCGGCCTGCTCGGCCTGTGGGGCCGCCGCTTCGTCGTCGAGCGCATCCGCTACATCTCGACGCCGTCCGACCACCTGATGCTGGCCCTGCTGGCCGGCATCGGCCTCTCCGGCCTGGCCATGAAGTTCCTCATGCACACCGACATCGTCGCCGTGAAGGCCTTCTTCCTCGGCCTGATGCGCTTCGACGTGCAGCCGCTGCCCACTGATATGGGCCTTTACGTGCATCTCACGCTGGTGGCGCTGCTGATGATCATCTTCCCCTTCAGCAAGCTGCTGCATGCGCCGGGCGTGTTCTTCAGCCCGTCGCGCAACCAGGCCGACGACCCGCGCGAAAAGCGCCATCTGGCGCCCTGGGCTGCCGAACTCGAAAACGTAGTTTCGGTGCAGGCTAATGCCGGCGTAGCCGGCGTCAAGCCAAGCGTGCCGTAACCAGAAGAACTGAGACTGCCATGGCCGCCGCAGAATTCACGACACCCGAACTCAAGGACTACCCCGCCATCCCGGCGCTGCAGCGCGACGCCATGGCGGAGAGCAAACCCTACGTCGCCAGCGACAAGATCAACACGGCCATCGGCTTCCCCGGCGAACTGGTGCCGGACTGGGAGACGAAGGCCATCGACAGGATGGGCGAGCTGCTGAAGAAGTACCGCTCGCTCAAGGTCTACCTCGACGCCTGCGTGCATTGCGGCGCCTGCACCGACAAGTGCCACTATTTCCTCGGCACCGGCGACCCGAAGAACATGCCGGTGGCGCGCCAGGATCTGCTGCGC